>JALYZW010000249.1 GCA_030945725.1 Verrucomicrobiota bacterium
CCCTCGCCGTCTTTGCGGCTCGGGATGACCGATCGCGTAGTCACCGTCCCCCGGCGACGCGAAACAACGTCGCGATGATTCGAGTGCCGGCTAGGAAGGTGCCGCGTAAACTCCCGGACACCTTCGACTCGCCGCCCGTCCGACAGCGATGATCCACCGGCACTTCGAGAATGCGTAGTCCGGCCCGCGCCGCTCGCATCTGCATCTCGAGATTCCATCCGAACGTTTCTTCTTTCATCCCAAGCTTCGCCAGCGCAGCGCGGCGAATCGCGCGAAACGGGCACATGTCGGTGTACTTCACTCCGTAAAGCGGGCGTATCAGCCAGCCTGCGAGGTAGCCAGCGAACACTTGCTGGAAATTCATGCTGCCGGGCTCACGCTTTCCTCGGGTGCGCGATCCAATTACGAAATCGTGGGTGCCGTCTCTGATTGGCCTAACGAGTTGTCCCATCAGCTCGGGGACGTCGCTCCCATCGCCATCGAGAAAAACGATAATTTCGCTCTCGGGCGAAGCCGCCGCGACTCCTGCCGCACACGCGCGACCGTATCCGCGCGGCGCCGCCACAATTCGCGCACCAGCTGCGCTCGCGTAATCGGCCGTTCGATCGGTGCTCCCGTTATCCACCACGATCACTTCGCGCGGGATGCCCGTGGCCAGGCAGGCGCGGACGACGTCGGCGATTGGCTCTTCCTCGTTTAACGCCGGAATCACGACCGATACCGCGAGGCTTTCGGCCGCATTCATCGCAGAACGGCCGCGGCGAGGCCGAAGTAAAAGGCGAGCGCGAAGAAGTCAGCGAAAGCAAGTGTGACCGGGCCCGCCGCGATCTTTGGATCCAGCTTCAGTGAATGTAGAATGGACGGGACCGTGAGGCCGAATAAACAGGCCGTCACCAGCGAGACCGCGATGCTGCTGCCAATGACGGCTGCCGCGACCGCTTCGCCGCGCCAGAGCCAGACAATCACGCTGACTACGGTTCCACAGCCAAGGCCCAGCAGCGCCGCCGTCTTCGCTTCGCGCCGAAACGTAGCGACAAACCAGCGGCGCGTGAGTGCCGTTGTGCGCAGCGCCTGAATCGTCACGGGCATCGATTGCATGCTCACGCTCTCGTTCAAACCGAGCACCATGGTAAGGAAAAATGCGATCACGACGCTGCCGGCGAGCGTCGCTTCGAACACCCCGGCGAGCATCGCGCAGGCCGTGCCACTGCCGACCGTCGCAAGCAGCCACGGGAAGCGATACCGGAACATGCGCAGTGGGGACGCGTCTTTGATTTGTGACAAACGAAAGCCGAGTGCTTCGAAGAATTCATCAGGCGGTGGATGTGCGACGGTGGGTTCTTCATCACGATCTCCCGCCTCCAGCATTTCCTGCCGGAATAAACTGACATCGACCACCCCGATGACGCGGCGCTGCGCATCCACCACCGGAAATGCGAAGAATTTGTAGAGCACAAAAAACTCGCAGGCCTCGAGCACGGTTGCGGTCGCGGGAAGCGCAACCACGCGCCGGATCATGATCTCTTCGAGTGAAGTCTCGAGCGGCGCGGTCAGCAACCGTCGCGTGGGCAAAACACCGACGAGTCGCCCGTGTTCGTCGGTCGCGTAGAAGTAAATGACCCGCTCGCCCACGCCTTCGCGTCGGATCGTATCGAGCGCTTCGTGCACGCTCATCCGCGCCTGCAAAAGCGGGAGATCCTTGCGCGCGTGCGCCGCGATCGGTTCGTCAAAATCCGGAAGGCTAGCCGGATCGATCATCAACCTTTTGTGACCCGGTGGACGATGCCTTTACTGCGCAGGATGTCGGCGGCTTCGCTGAAATAATCTTTCACGTCCGCCTGCGACCGAATCCAGTCGAGATAGCGGGCGATACCGGTCGCGAGATCCACTTGTGGTGCATAACCGGCGGCTTGGATCCGTTCGGTCCCGCTGGCCAGATGACGCATTTCTCCGGGCCGGAAGTCGCCGTTCACCTCGGGCGGAATATGAATGTCGAGCGCGTCGGAGATCTGCTCCGCCACTTCCCGAATCGGCACGCCCTGGCCGCTGCCGACATTCACGGGCAAGCCATCGAGTTTATCGCTTTCCGCCGCGAGCAGGTTCGCGCGCGCGATGTCTTCCACGAAGGAGAAGTCTCGGGTTTGCGCGCCATCTTCATACAGGACCGGCGGAAGATTGTTCAGCAGCCGCGTGCAGAAAATCGCGATCACACCAGTGTAGGGGTTGAAGATCGATTGGCGTGGCCCGTAGGTGCACGAGTAACGCAGCGCGACTGTCGGAACGCCCATTTGTTTGCCCCACAGGAGCACTAGTTTTTCCTGGTCCACTTTCGTTAGGCCGTAAACGGTCTCGCCCCCGACTGGTGCGTTCTCGGGCGTGGGGACGCTGCTCGTTGGTTTAGCGCAGATCGGACAGTGCACCGACCAATCGGCGGCACGCAGTTGCTCGATCGGGCGCACCACCGGAAAGACGAGCCCGTGCTCGGGACATTGCCCCGCGCCCTCGCTGTAAACCGCCTGCGAGGAAGCGACCACGATCTTTTTTATCGGCAGCGCTTTCTCGCGAATGATCTCAAGCATCTGCGCGGTGCCTAACGAATTTACGTGTACGTATTTCGCGATCTCGGGCATGTAGCCGCCGTAGGCCGCTTCGTGGAACAC
>JALYZW010000297.1 GCA_030945725.1 Verrucomicrobiota bacterium
CATTTCGTGAAGCCGTTTAGCCCCCACACCGTATCCACGGGCAGGCGCTCATGCGCGTAACGGAAATCGACGAACGCGTTGCGGCCGCGCTCCAAGAGATTTTCCAACTCCAGCGACACGCCCAGCAGACGAGCATTGTTGGCGAATATTGGATTTTCTTGGACGAATTCTGCGTGCGCTTGAGTTAGTCGCTCCTTCGTTGCAGACAACAAACGATGAAACAGCTCGTGAACGTCATGTCCTCGGACTTCGACCCGTTGCTCGATGAGCAATACAGATTTCAGGAACATCTCCAGTGAGAACGCCGAATTCGTCGCCAACACGAGACTCAATACCGGTTCCCCATGCTCGATGGCGCGAGCCAACAAATGACACGCGTGCAAGAATGCTTCGCCGCTTAGAAAAGCATTCTTCGCTTTTTCGTCGATCATTCTTCTACGGTCTGTTTTCTACGGTCGGCGCGATTTTCAGTGCAAAACTGCCGCTTAGGTAAACTGCAAAGCTGAGCAAACCGCGCTCCATTTACCTCTGAAAACTGCACATCACAGCAAACCCACGCAAACCCGCGAAAACGTTTTTTCTCAATTAGAAATCCGATGCTCTATCCGGCTGAGCTATGAGCGCAGAACGATTTCATTCTAGTCATGCGGACGATGGCTGCAATTGCGCTAATTTCGCTTCGTAGCGCCGCGTTGCTATACGGCGACGACAATACGAAAGGGACGAAAATGAATTCGTTGATGATGATTGCACCCTACAAACACGAGGGCCTGTGGGTGTTTGACGATCCGGCAGTCGGGCTGAACAAGGAGCCTTTCATCGCCGGGATTGATACGATGATCGACAAAATGACTGCGGCGATCCCGGACGCGCAGCACGGGTTTCGCGCCGTGTTCAGTGCCTCACCGTTTCCAGGCTATACTGAGAAGTTGGAATGGCGCCGCGAGGAGTCGGGCGGGAATTGGTACTACAGCGAGCACTACCATATGGAAGGCTGGCTGTGCCCGGCGCTCTTCAAATATTTTCCGAGCGCGCCAAAGGAAATCTACGTGAAGGCGGAGCCGAAGTGAATTCGGACTGCGTCGGAGGATCGCACACTAAAGAGCGCGCCGGCGCTAATCGCGCGAGCGCGATTAATTAATACCGTGCTTCAGTTCCCAGACCCGCAGCGCGGCGAGTAAAAGCGACTTCGTGCGCGAGAGCGTGCCGACGGCGGGCAGCGTTCGCTCCAGAGAAGCAGCGGTCGTGGCCTTGCGCGGCCGGCCGCGTTTGCCCGGCGTTTTGCGTGTCCCACGGGCAGCCGAATCGCTGCGCGGAAGCTGTCCGATGTTGTTCATGATTTCTATAAAGCAACTTGCGCGCCAACGACCACTGGTCGCGGCCAGAGCGGCTCGAAACGTCTTGTGCACCGCCGACTTCTCCGCCAGCTTCCCGCGTCATGTCGGATCGAAAACTTGGTTGCCTCAGCGTATTTTTGCTCGTCGCTCTATGCGCCAGTCTCTTCGTGAACCTGCTTCTCCTCGCGACGACCTTCCGCCGCTTCGGGAATGTGACGCACGACCAGGAACCGTTGCCGCGCTTTCGTGAGACGACGGTCGAGAAAGCGACGAAGGGGTCCGATGACAAGGTCGCCATCATCACGATGCGCGGGCTCATCAGCTCATCGATCGGCGGAAACGTGGGGGACTCGATGGTCGATGATATGCGTTACGCGCTCGAGCAGGCGCGCGACGACGATCACGTGCGCGCGATCGTTCTGGAAATCGATTCTCCCGGGGGCGAAGTGACCGCTTCGGATGTGATCTATAATGCGGTCGTCAAAGCCCGCGCCAGGAAACCGGTCGTGATTTACATGGATTCGCTCGCGGCGTCCGGCGGTTATTACGTCGCCTGCGGCGGTCGATATTTGATGGCGAACGAAACCACGATCACGGGCAGCATTGGCGTGATCATTCAAACGCTGAACTACGAGCAATTGTTCAACAAAATCGGGCTCGCGTCGGTCGTGTTCAAGAGCGGCAAATTCAAGGACATCTTGAACGGTGCGCGGCCCATGACGCCGGAAGAGCGTGATTACATCCAGAGTTTCGTCATGAAAACGTACGAGAAATTTCTGAGCGTGGTCGCGACGGAGCGCAAATTGTCCGCCGACACCTTGCGGAACACGATCGCGGACGGACGGATCATGTCCGGGAAGGATGCGGTCGATGCGAAGCTGATCGACGCCGTCGGCCAGATCGATGACGCCTATTCGAAGGCGAAACAGCTCGGGAACTCGCCGAACGCCGCAATCGTGAAGTACGGGCCGCCTTTTGCGTTTGGAAGAATTCTGCGCGCGCTCGGCCAATCTGGACAATCGAAGATCGAGCTCACCTTGCCGAAGCAATTAGTGCCGCAGCTCGAGACCGGCCGGGCCTACTTCCTGCCCGCATTTTACGCCCCATAACGCGCTGCGTCGCCGCATGACGCACGATCATCTTACGGCAGCATTCAGTGCTGTGATCAATGCGCTGTTTCTCGGCGCTGGCGTTTACATCTTTGGTTCGCTCGCCCGCCAAATCAGCGCGCGTCGAGCCGACCCATCGGCCGAAACCCTCCGCGGATTCAGTTGGGGCGACGCCGTCCTCGCCGCGCTGCTCGCGAGCTGGTTCGTGCTGAATATCACCGCTTCTGCATCACATAATGTGACCAGCATGCGGACCCGGGACCTCGCCGCAAATGCCCTGGTCTCGATCGCGTTGCTCTTGTTCGTCGCGCTCTTCCTTCGGCTCCGTGGATTCAACCTGGAGGCGCTCGCGGGCTTTTCGAAAATTGGATTTGGCCGAACGATTTGCACCGGCGCGGTGTTGTTACTCGCGGCGTATCCGCTCATTTTTCTGGCTGACGCGATTAGTCAGCGTGTCCTCGGCGCCGCCTCGGAGAAGCAAGGCATCGTCGAACTTTTCAATGCCTCCGACACGTTGACGCAGCGCGTCCTGATCATCGTGCTCGCAGTCGCGATCGCGCCGGTCGCGGAGGAATTTCTCTTCCGTTTCTTTCTCTACGGAGTGTTGAAGCGCTACCTTGGCCGCCTCGTCGCGTTGCTCGTCAGCGCCGCCCTCTTCGCCGCCGTCCATGCGCATTTACCCTCGCTCGCGCCGCTTTTTGTGCTCGGCAGTTGCTTCACGCTCGCGTTCGAATGGAGCGGCTCCATTCTCGTCTCGATGACGATGCACGCGCTCTTCAATTCGCTGACTTTGATCGCCCTCGCGTTCCCGGAATTGTTTCAACAACAATGACGCTGCGGGAGCTGGGCGAAGATCGGCTGCTCGCGAAATTGTTGCGACCCGGACCGCGACAGCCCGGCGTGATCGTCGGGCCGGGCGACGATTGTGCGATCGTAGAGGCAGCGCGTGGCGGCAAGCTGATGCTCCTCAAAACTGATTGCGTGGTCGAAGGCATTCACTTCACGCGCACGGCGCGCGCGGCGGATGTCGGATGGAAAGCGATGGCACGGCCGTTGAGCGACATCGCCGCGATGTCGGGAGTGCCGCGATTCGCCCTCATCACGATGATCTTGTCGCCCGAGGTGACGGTCGCCTGGGCGGCCGCATTGAACCGCGGATTACGTCGGGCGGCGGCCGGATACGATGTCGCGGTGGTCGGCGGCGAGACGAGCAGCACGCGTGGTCCGGCGACAATCACGGTCGCAATCGCGGGTGAGGTCGAGCGCGGCCGGCGGGTCCTGCGGAGCGGCGGTCGAGCGAGGGATCCACTCTTCGTCACCGGCAAACTGGGCGGCTCGATTCGTGGTCATCATTTGCGTTTTCGGCCGCGCGTCCTCGAGGCGCGTTGGCTGACCGAGCACTTCCGCATTCATGCCATGATGGATCTCAGCGATGGTCTTGGCGCCGATCTGCCGCGGCTGGCTGCGGCAAGCGAACTCGGCTATCAACTCGAGCAACGCGCGGTGCCGCGAAACCGCGGTTGTTCGATTCAGCAGGCGATCAATGATGGCGAAGATTACGAGCTGCTTTTCGCGGTCGCTCCGCAAGCGGCCGACGAACTCGAACGTCGCTGGGCAGAACGCTGGACGCTGAAGCTGACGCGCATCGGCCTTCTGACCGCCGCGCGAAATCCAAAAACCGTCGCGCCCTCCGGTTATGATCATTTCAAGCAGCGTTGAACAGACTGCTGCGGCCGGCCGCAAATTCGGACGGACCGCGCGGGAGGGTGACGTGTTCGCACTCGTCGGTGAGCTCGGCGCGGGCAAGACTCAGTTCGTGAAAGGACTCGTCGAAGGCGTTGGCTGTGAAGCGCCGGTCACCAGTCCTACCTTCACGCTCATTCACGAATACGGCGGCGGCCGACTGCCGGTGTATCACTTCGACCTTTATCGAATCGAAACGGCGGACGCGGCCCTCCGCCTAGGTCTCGACGAGTATCTTTTCGGCGCGGGCGTGTCGGTGATCGAATGGGCTGATCGTTTTCCGGCGTTGATGCCGATAAACACGGGATGGATTTCGATCGCGCTGCGCGAGAACGGCGATCGCACAATCGAGTTTGAACAAAAAGCATGAAGATCCTCGCGCTTGAACTTTCGAGCCATCGCGGGAGCATCGCGAGGGCGGACGATGGCGACGAAATGTTCGCGAGCGAATTCGCAAATGACCGCCAGCATTCGGGCGCGTTCTTTGAAAAACTCTCGCAGGTGACGAAGCAGTGCGAGCCGGCAGACGTCATCGTGGTCGGACTCGGGCCCGGTTCGTACGCAGGCGTGCGAATCGCGATCGCCGCCGCGATCGGGCTGGGTGCGGCGACGAATGCGCGACTGATCGGCCTGCCATCGATCTGCGCAATCCCCACCAACGCCACTCGTTATGCCGTGGTCGGCGACGCCCGGCGCCAGACATTCTATTATGCGGCTGTGTCGGACCGCGAATGCACCGAAGGTCCGGTCCTTCTTTCGGAAGTAGAACTGCGCGGCCGTCTCGATGACCTCGATGGGACCCCTGTCTACGCGACAGAACTTTTGCCGACCTTCGAACAGGTAGAAACGCGCGCCCCGTCCGCGTCGATCCTCGCCCAGCTCGTGGCGCGCGCACCGCTTCCAGAGATCAGCGTTCCGCTCGAGCCGCTGTATCTTCGCGCTCCTCATATCACCGCGTCGAAACAGCCGGCCCCTATTTTCAACGTACGCGCGTTATGAATTTGGAACCTACGCGCTGTTGGGCCGAAATCGATCGATCGGCGCTGCGGCATAACGCCGGTGTCGCTCGTGCCCAGGTTGGTGCCCGCGTCGCGTTGATGGCGGTGATCAAAGCGAACGCGTACGGCCACGGTCTCGCCGCCGTCGCGGAGACCCTCGGCGATCAGGTCGAGCTCTTCGGCGTCGCGAATCTGGAGGAAGCGCGGGAAGCGCGGGCCGCGGTACCGAAACATCCCGTGCTAATTCTCGGCCCTGCGCTGCCAAGCGAGCGGGAACACATCGCGGCCGAGGGATTCATCGCTTCGGTTTCGAGCTACGAAGAAGCGGCAGCGTTCGACGCGTTACGGCACACTTCTCCCGCAGCGCTCAACCTGGTTGTGGACACGGGAATGGGACGCATGGGTTGCGCCGAAAGCGATGCGGTCGCGATGCTGGCTAGGATGCAGATGCTATCCGGAGTGCGCGTCCACAGCGTTTCCACTCATCTCCCGGTCGCGGACGAAAATGCGGCTTTCACGGTCGATCAGTTGCAACGCTTTGCGGATCTCATTCGCGAAATGCAGCGTCGCGCACCAGGCGACTATCAGGCGCATGCTCTTCTGAGCGCCGGGGTTTTGGGTTTCAACCGACCTCCCTTCGACCTCGTCCGCGCGGGCCTCATGCTCTACGGGATTTCGCCCTTGCCGGAACTCCAACATTTACTCAAGCCCGTCCTGACTTTGAAATCGCGTATCGTGCTTCTCCGCGATCTCCCGGCCGGTGCGACCATCAGTTACGGCAGCACGTATACGACGCCGCGCGCGATGCGCGTCGCAACCGTCGGCGCGGGATATGCGGACGGTTATCCGCGGGCGCTCTCGGATCGCAACGCGGCCGTCCTGGTCGGCGGAAAACGATGCGCGGTCCTCGGGCGCGTGACCATGGACATGATCGTGATCGACGTATCGAGCGTGCCCGATTCTTCGCTCGGCGATGAGGTCGTGCTGATGGGCCGTCAGGGGAACGAAGAAATTCTCGCCACCGAACTGGCGCAAAAGGGGAACACGATCGCGTGGGAGATTTTCACCGGCATTGGCATGCGCGTGCGCCGCGTGTATTTGTGAGCCGGCGATGTTCCAGATCATCTTCAACGAATTGAGCGCCGCGGAAATGTCCGCGTTGCCCAAGACATTGCAGCTCGATCTGCTCGCCGAGTTTCAGATTTTGCCCGAAGAGCTGGACAACCTGGACGCGAGCAAGTTCGGCGTGATCGAACGCGAAGGAAAAAAACTGCACCGCTATCGCGCGAAGGACTATCGGATTTATTTCGAGAAACGCGCGGAAGGGATCACGGTGCACCGTGTGCTGCACAAAAATACCTTCCGAGATTTCCTCTTCCGCAGCAAATTGCCCATGGCCGAGGACGATCAGCTCGGCAAGGCAGGTGAGTTCTGGAAGCTGATCGAGCAGGGCGAACGGACGCGCAAGGCCTGACTCGCGCCGAAGCGCCAGCCGTCATGCCGAGCCGCGCAGACGGCGAGGGACTTCGCCCGGGGCCAAGCAACATTCCTCTATTATTAGTGTGACGAGCATTGCAGGTGAGAGGTCCCTCGCTCTGCTCGGGATGACGGAATTGAGTGGTCGCGCGCCCGATGGTGCCGCCCTCTTGGCGGAGAGGAGCGCACATGAAGACGCTGATGACGCGCGTAACGCCGACGGGTCATCCCGAGCCGCGAAGACGGCGAGGGACTTCGCAGAAGCACGACGATATGTTTCGGCCGTAACGCGCGAGCAACAAAGGCGATAACGGCGATTGCTACTACTCGATGGCGCGAAGGCCCCGGCCTGAATTCGAGAGGGGCCTCGCTGTTTCTGAGACCCCGGACGACAAATTGCGCCGCAGCGCAATTCGTTACTTCATCAACAAAACCGAACGGCTGCGCTTGATCTCGCGCGTGATCTTCCGGTGCATGTGCGCCGGCATGCCGGTCACACGACGGGGAAGAATCTTGCCGCTCTCGGTAACGAATTTCTTCAGCAAATCGGGATTCTTGTAGTCAATCGCTTCCGCAGCGATGTCGATCCGCCGGCGCGGCATCGTGCGGTTTGCGCGACGAAAAGCGGAGCGGCGTTTAGCGGTCTTCGGTTGCATGACGGTTACCTGGTTTCACGATGCAGCGTATGGCGCTTCAGGAAAGGATTGTATTTCTTTTTTTCGAGCCGGTTCGGCGTGCGCGGGCTCTTCTTGTTCCGCGTGCTCATGTAGCGCGAAGCCGGCAGGCCGAGCGCCTTGGCTTCAGTGCATTCGAGAGTGATTATTTCCTGCGCCATAAATCCTAGTCCTCGTCCTTCGCGGCGGGCTTCTCTTCGCCTTCGCTTTCGCTCTCGCCGCCTTCTTCATCGGTCAGGCCGAACAATGAGGTCACCGATTGGCGAACGCGCGAAGCTTTGTTCTGCTTCTCGAGCTGCGACTGACATTCCACGGTAAAGCGGGCGAACGGAATCGCCTCGAGGCGTGCATGCGAAATCGGTTTACTCGACATCTCGCAAACGCCGTAGGTGCCGAGCTCAATGCGCTTCAGCGCCTGATCGATTTCGTAAAGGGCGTCCTGTTCCTGAGAGAGAAGGCTCAACGCAAAATCGCGGTCGTACGCATCGCTCCCGGCGTCAGCCTGATGCATTCCGAACGCGGAGGCTTCGCTCCCATCGGCGCGCGATCGCAGGTTATCTTTCGCGACGCCGGCCATGGCATCGACCATCGCGTCGCGCAGCTGCAGCAGCTTGTCTTTTTGCCCTCGGGTAAATGGATCGAGTTTTGGTTCTTTGCGAGCCGGTCCGAGGACGGTGGTCCCGACCGACCCGTTCCCCGCGGCGCTTCGTTTCGTTGAGCCATTCGATTTAGCCAGCGGCGCAGTCGTCTTCTTTGCGACCGGAGCCGGTTTCGCCAGCTGTTTCCTAGCGGGAGCAGCGGCCTTTTTCACCGGCTTGGCGGCCTTCACCGGCTTTGCCTTTTTCGCCGGTGTTTTCGGGGCTTTCTTGCTGGGAGATTTTTTGTTGGAGCTAGCCATATTTTCGGGGTGCCGCGAGTTACCTGGCGCCGAGCGGAGGCTTAATTAAAGGCATTTGCCCTGGGGCGCAAGGAGAGATTTCCCTGTAAAAACGCGCAAAATACCGAAGCCAAAATTGCGGCTTTACGAGCTCGCGCTGGAGTAGTGCTGGAGCGCAAAACGCCAGAGAATTCGCGACGCCACCAACGCCGCCGTGCCCGCAATCGCGACATGAAGGAGGAGCCAGCCCGGTTGGCCGAGGGGCTTCATCAACAGCCGCGCTGGAATGTTCGCCACGATAATCACCGGAATGATCCAGCCAAAGATGAAGCGGAAGATCCGCGGGAAAATCACGTCCGGATAGCGGCCGACCTGGAGGAAGTTAAAGTAGCCGTAGATCAGGCCCTGCGCGCGAATGATCCAGAAGCTGACCGCCGCGAGGCTGATCATGATCGAGTAGTGAATCGCCACGCCGAAACAGACCGCGATGACGTAGAGCAACACCGCGAGCGGCGCCGGCATGATTTGCAATTTGCCGAGCGAGATCACGACGACGATCGCGCCGAGCGCCGCGTTGATCATACTATCGAGGCCGAATTGTTTCGTCGACGTCGCGAACTGGCTGTCGACTGGCAGGACGAGAAGCGAGTCGAGTTTTCCCGTCCGGACCAGTTCGGGAATATTCGAGATGTTAGTAAAGAAAAAGGCCTGAAAGATCTGCGAAATCATCTGGTGCGTGCCCACGAGCAACACGACTTCCCATTTCGACCAATCACCGATGCGATCGACCTGGCCGAAGATGATGCCGAAGAAGACAATCTGGCCGCAGAACCAGAGCACCTCGACCAGCATCCAGAGAATGAAATTCGCCTTGAAATTCAGCTCACGAATAAGCGAGTTGCGCAGCATGATGCTGTAGATCTCAAAGTAGCGGCGCACAGCCCGACCGAATCTGCGGCGCGTCCCTAAGTCAACTCGCCGCTGCCTGTTTTCTCGCAACACTCGCCTGCCGAGATGGTTGATTCGGTTTGACCTGTTCACTGCCACGACCGACCGCATTTCCGTCATGAGACGCTTTCTCGTTCCCGCGCTGATCGTCCTCGCGTTGATCGCGATCGTGTTTCTGTTTCGGCGGTGCCGCAGCGGAGCCGAATCCGAATACCAGACTGCGACAGTCACGCGCGGACCGATCACGCAAGCCGTGACCGCGACCGGCATCTTAAACCCGGTGGTCAACGTCCAGGTCGGCAGCCAGGTGTCGGGAAACATCCAGAAGCTGTTCGCCGATTTTAATTCGAAGGTGAAAGCAGGCGACGTCGTCGCGCAGATCGATCCCGTGCTTTTCCAGGCCACCGTCACCCAGGCGGAAGGCGACCTCGCTAATGCGCAGGCGGCGCTGGAACTTGCGCATCTGAACGAGGCGCGCACACGCGGGCTGGTTGCGAAGCAGAATTCCGCGCAGTCGGAGCTCGACCAGGCCACCGCGACGCTGCACCAGGCGGAAGCAAACGTGAAAATCAAGCAAGGCGCGCTCGACCGCGCGAAGGCGGATCTCGATCATTGCACGATCAAATCGCCGGTTGATGGCGAAGTCATTTCGCGGAATGTCGATGTCGGTCAAACGGTGGCGGCGAGTTTGCAGGCGCCGGTCATCTTCACGATCGCGAACGATCTGACCAAAATGCAGATCGACGCGGCGGTCGCGGAAGCGGATGTCGGTTCCGTCGCGGTCGATCAGGACGTTGATTTCACGGTTGACGCGTTCCCGAACCGTACCTTCCACGGCAAAATCGTGCAGGTCCGCAACGCGCCGACGACCGTTCAGAACGTCGTCAGTTACGATACGGTTATCGGCGTCACAAACGCAGACCTGAAATTGAAGCCCGGCATGACGGCGAGCGTTTCGGTGGTCATCGCGCACAAGGAGAACGTCTTGAAAATTGCGAACTCAGCGCTGCGTTTCCGGCCGCCGGACGCGGCAACTCCGACACCAGCGCCGCAGCGGACCGCCGCCGCGAGCGACGGAAATCAAGCGCGCGGCGCGGGCCGGGGAAGTGGCGGAGGCCGGGCCGCTGGCGGCCCACCGCGCGAGCGGCGCAGTGAGCGAACAGTTTATACTCTGCACGGCAACACGCCGACACCGTCCCAGATTAAGACTGGGATCAGTGACGGCGTTGCCACGGAGGTCACGGAAGGGCTGCAGGAAAACGATCGTGTCGTGACCGCGCAGCGAAACGGCCCAAACGCGGCCGCCGCGCAACAGGCCAATCCGTTCGGCGGGGGCGGCCGGCGTTTTTAGCGCAGATGAGCGAGACGAACAACGGCCCGCCGGTCGTGCAGTTGCGCGATATCCGCAAGACGTATCGCACCGGCGAAATGGAAGTGCAGGCCGTTCGCAGCGTCACGGTCGAAATTCGCCGGGGCGAGTTCGTGGCTCTGATGGGATCGAGCGGCTCCGGCAAATCAACGCTGATGAACATTCTCGGCTGCCTCGATAAGCCGACCGCGGGCAGTTACCTGCTCGAGGCGTCGATGTTTCAAACCTCGATCGGGATCAGCTCGCCGACATTCGCAATGGCAAGCTCGGGTTCGTTTTCCAAAGTTTTAATTTGTTGCCGCGCACTTCCGCGCGGGAAAATGTCGAACTGCCTTTGCTTTATGGCGCGCGTCACCTAACGAGTCAGAAACTGCGCGAAAAAGCGGACCGCGTCCTTGCCGCCGTCGGATTGAACGGGCGCGAAGATCATCATCCCAGCCAGCTCTCCGGCGGCCAGCAGCAACGGGTCGCGATCGCGCGCGCGCTGATCAACGATCCCGAAGTGCTCCTGGCCGACGAGCCGACGGGAAATCTCGATAGCCGCACGAGCATCGAGATCATGGGGATTTTCCAGGAACTGAACGACCGCGGGATTACAATCGTGATGGTCACACACGAACCGGATATCGCGGCCTTCGCGCGACGCAATGTGGTCATGCGCGACGGACTCGTGCGGAGCGACCGGCCGGTGGCGAACCGTGCGATCGCCTCGACGGAACTCGCGAAAGCTCCACCGGTCGACGAGTTGATCACAGCAGGAACCGACTGATGCGATTCGGCGCGACATTTCTGATCGCCTTCCGCGCGTTGCGGCGGAATAAACTGCGCTCCGCGCTGACGGCGCTTGGCATTATCATCGGCGTCGGTGCGGTCATCGCGATGGTGGGAATCGGGAACGGTGCGAAAGCGCAGGTCGAAGCACAGATCGCCAGTCTCGGCCAAAATGTGATCCTGATTTTTTCCGGCAGCACGACGGCGAGCGGCATTCGGACGGGCTGGGGCGGGGCTGGTACTTTGAAGATTGAAGACGCGGAAGCAGTCCGACGGGAAGTGCCCGGCGTGATCGCGGTCAGCGAAGAAGTGGCCTCCACCTCGCAGGTGGCCGCGGGGAACCAGAATTGGTTTACGCGCGTGATGGGCGAGTCGCCGGATTACTTCGACATCCGGCAATGGCCGCTCGCGGACGGCGTGCCGTTCACCGCGCAAGATGTGCGCAGCGCGAACAAAGTCTGCGTGATCGGCAAAACGACAGCGACGCAGATTTTCGGAAACGACGATCCGGTCGGGCAAACGCTGCGGATCAAAAATGTGCCTTTCATCGTGACGGGCGTGCTCACGTCGAAAGGCTTGAGCGCGCAAGGGCCGGACCAGGACGACGTCGTCATAATGCCCTACACGAGCGCGATGAAACGGGTCGCGGGCGGCACCACCTTACGCAACATCAACGTGCAGGTCGGCAGCGCCGCCGACCTCGAGCCGGCACAGCAACAGATCACGTCACTCTTGCGTCAGCGACACAATCTTCGCGCCGGCCGCGATGATGATTTCACGGTCCGGAATCAACAGGAAATCGCAGAGGCGGCCACCGCCACCGCCGATGTGATGACCGGTTTGCTCGGCGCGATCGCCGGGGTGTCGCTCGTCGTGGGAGGCATCGGGATTATGAACATCATGCTCGTGAGCGTGACGGAACGGACGCGTGAAATCGGGACGCGGATGGCGGTCGGCGCGCATGGGCGCGACATTCTCACGCAATTTCTGATCGAGGCCGTGTCGTTGAGCGCGGTCGGCGGTCTGCTTGGGATCATCCTCGGGGTGAGCTGTTCGAAGCTGCTCTCGGTCGTGAAGCATTGGCCGTCGCTCATCTCGCCGAGTTCGATCCTGATCGCGTTTCTGGTCAGCGCCGCGGTCGGAATTTTCTTCGGCTTCTATCCCGCGCGAACGGCGTCGCGGCTCGATCCGATTGACGCGTTGCGCTACGAGTGAGCGCGCGCCAATTTTGCGATATGGAAAAGACTTCCCGTTTTCAAGAGTTGGTGGCCGCTGCAAAAAAGAACGTCACAGAGATTGCACCGGCCGAAGCGAAGAAGGAAGTCGAGCGAGGCGGCGCGGTTTTGATCGACGTGCGCGAGGCGGATGAATGGGACGAAGGGCACGCGGCGGCCGCGAAACATTTCAGCCGCGGCACGATCGAGCTGGAGATCGAAGACGCCGTTCCGGATTCGAACCAGCCGATCATTTGCTATTGCGGCGGCGGCGGCCGATCCGCACTTGTCGCGGAGAATTTGGGGAAGATGGGATACACAAACGTGCGGTCCCTCGCGGGTGGATTCAAAGCCTGGACGCAGGCGGGATTCGAGACGCAGAAGTAATTCCGTGGCGCTGCGGCAGCCGCGCTCATTGTTATCTCGCAGCGCGCCACGTTGTCATCCTGAGTCGCGAAGACGGCGAAGGACCTCGCCCATTCAGGTTGGGCATTCGCGCTGTTCGAGGCCGCAATCGCGCAGCTGCTTCGTGGCTGCCTTTTTACCCGGGAACATCGTGATGTTTTTGTGAGGTCCTTCGTCGTCTCACGCGACTCAGGATGACAGGTGGCGCGCCGAGGGCGAAACTCGGCCCGGCGTGAGGACGAAGACGCGATGGCTTAACTCCACGGTTCTCGGCATTGGGCTGGCGTCGCTGTTTAGCGATTGGTCACATGAGATCGCGACCGCGGCGTTGCCGGCCTACCTAGCCACCCTCGGCGTGGCCGCGGCCTGGTTGGGAGTTATCGAAGGCGTCGCCGATGGGCTCTCCAGTTTCGCGAAGATGGCGTCCGGCGTTTACACCGATCGCCTGCCACGACGGAAACCGATCGCGGTCGCCGGGTACGTGATCACCGCGCTGGGCACGGGAGCATTCGCCCTCGCGACGAACGCCTGGCAACTGCTGCTCGCGCGCTCCGCGGCATGGCTCGGCCGCGGCGTCCGCACGCCCGTTCGTAAAGCGCTCCTGGCCGCGTCCGTCGACCGCGCCGCGTATGGCCGCGCGTTCGGGCTCGAGCGCGCGATGGACACCGTCGGCGCGATCCTCGGCCCATTGACCGCGCTGCTTTTGTTGCAGGCAACGCAGCACAACTACCGGCTCCTTTTCGCATCGACCCTCCTGCCGGGGTTTGCCGCCGCGGCGGTGATCGGCTTTCTGGTCAAGGAGCGCACACGCGCGCCGGTCCCCCACATTTCGTTCGGCGAACGGCTGCGGCAATTGCCTTGTGACTACCGGCGTTTTCTCGTAGCGGTTGCCGTTTTCGGCGCCGGTGACTTTGCGCACACGCTGCTCATTTTGCTGGCCACGCAGAAGCTCGCGCCGCGGCTCGGCCTAACGACAGCCGCGAGCATAGCCGTGACGCTCTACGTGCTGCACAATGTCTTTTACGCGGCGTTCTCTTTGGCCGCTGGTTGGCTCGCCGATCGCGCGCGCAAGAATTTCGTGCTCGCCGGCGGCTACACCGTGGCTGCGGGGATGACCCTGGCCATCATCTTTCTTTCCCCGACGATTTGGACCATGGCGCTCGTCTTCGTCGCCGGCGGCATTTACATCGCGATCGAGGAAACCCTCGAGGATTCACTCTGCGCGGAGCTCGTGGATCCCGCGCAGCACGGGACCGCTTTCGGCGTGCTTGCGACTGTGAACGGCCTGGGCGATTTCGTCTCGAGCATCGTCGTCGGCACGATCTGGTCGATGTTCGGAACCGGCGCCGCCTTCAGCTACAGCGCCGCGCTTTTCCTCCTCGGTGCGATCCTGATCGCGCGCGTGAAAACTCAGCCGCCGACTGCTTGATAGTGGCCGAGCCCGCGTTTCCACATCAATCGCGCGATGCCTAACGCGATCAGCACCCAGGCTGCCTGAATCATCAGCGCTTGCGCCATTGCCGCGCCTTGCAAGCGGCCGAGAAAAATCGCGATCGGACAGAAAAGCTCGTAATAAAACGGCATCCATTTCATCACCGCCTGCAAGCCCGCCGGCATGATATCGATCGGGAACATTTGGCCGCCGAGGAAATACTCGAAGGAGTAAACAATGAACACGATCGTCGAAATTTCGAGAATCCAGAACGCCATCATCGCGAGGCTGTAGGTGATGAAAAATTGCATGAGCGCCGCCATGATGAGCGACAGAAACGCGCAGAGATAGGTCCCGACGCTCGACGGCAAGGTCACGTAATGCCGAAACAAGACGAAGATGAGCGCGATCGGCACAATCGTGACCGCGGTGAACACGAGCCGGCCGCTCAAGAAGATGCTGAATCGGTACCCGAGATAGCTGAGCGGCTTGGTCAGGAATGAATTGATCTGGCCTTCGCGAATGTCGGACGCGATCTGCCATTCGTCTTCCGTCGGTGTGACCAGATTCGAGACGGCGATGGTGAGCAGATAATAGTAAACCATCGAGCCGTAGTCGTACCCGTGCATGCTGCCGCCGCGCTCGTGAAAGATGGCGCGCCAGAGAAAAATCGTGCCGGCGAGCGGGATCAATCCGAACAGCGCGCGCAGGAAGTAATTCCAGCGATACACGAAGGTGTTTTGCAGCCCGAGATTGAAGACAGTGCCGTATTTCGCGATGCTCATCGGGCCTCCACGGTTTCGATTTTGCGCAACGCGCGATCGTGCCAATGCGGCAGCACGACCAACGCGCAAGTCGCGCCGATCAGCGCCATTAACATGTCGGCCTGCGTGTCCCACACATCGCCCTGGCTGCCGATGAAATCATCCGCCGCGCCGCCGGTCAGCACGGCCGTGAGCCACTCGATCAGCTCATAACTGGCGCTGATCGCGAGGCAAATGCACACCACGATGAACGAGAGCCACGCGCGGCCATGCACGACGCGAAAACGGATGAGCAGCTCCCGCGCGATGATCGCGGGGACGAAGCCCTGCGCGAAGTGGCCCAGGCGATCGTAGTGATTGCGATGCCACCCGAAGATCGGCTGCAGCCAATCAAAGATGGGCACGCGCGCGTAGGTGTAGTGGCCACCGACGCAGAGAATCATGATGTGGATCGCGATCAGGGTGTAACACAAACTCGTTAGGCGAAAACGACGATACGTGACCGCGATGATAACGAAGCCGATGATGCCGGGAGTCACCTCGAGCCACCAGGTAAAGCGATCGTGCGGATTCCAGGCGGACCAGACGAAGACTGCCAGAGCGATCGCGCTGAGTAGAAAAGTGGAAGGCGGAGGACGACTCACAAGTTGCCGGATTCGGTCAGCTCCACTGCGAGCTTGATTGCGGCGATCATGCTATCGGCGCGCGCAACCCCCTTGCCCGCGATCTCAAACGCCGTGCCATGGTCGGGACTGGTGCGAGGAAAAGGGAGGCCGAGCGTGACGTTCACGCCTTCATGAAATGCGTGCAGCTTGAGCGGGATCAAACCTTGATCGTGATACATGCAGAGGACCGCGTCCCAGTCGCCGTTGGCCGCGTGGTAGAAAATCGTGTCGGGCGAGAAGGGCCCGGCAAAAATCGCGCCCTCTGCGCAGTCCTGCAGTTCCGCGACAGCCGGCGCGATGATCTCGATTTCTTCGCGGCCGAGCGCGCCGGATTCGCCGGCGTGGGGATTCAACCCCGCCACGGCGATTCGTGGCCTTGCGATCTTTCGCCGGCGCAGAAAACTCTCGAGCAGACGACCAACGCGGAGGATTTCCGTCGTCTCCAGCACGCCACTTACCCGAGCGAGCGGCAGATGCGCGGTGACGAGTGCCACGGTGAGCCCGCCGCCGGTCAGCAGCATGGCGAAATTCTCCACGCCGCAGCGGGCCGCGAAGAATTCTGTCTGCCCCGGGAAGGCAAACCCGACGTCGTACATCCGCGCTTTATGAATCGGACCGGTGACGACGGCGTGCAGCTCACCTGCGCATGCACGTTTCACCGCCTCTTCCAGCGCGGCTGCCGCGGCACGTGCAGTCTCGCTGGTCGGCTGGCCTAACGAGCAGTCGGGGTAGTCGCCCACAATGGCGTAATCGGCGTGCGCAGGCAGCGAGCCGCTGGCCAGCGCGGCGCGGACAACCTCAGGCCCGATGCCGGCAGGGTCGCCCAGCGTGATTCCGATGCGCGGTCGCATCGCGTATTCTCACCGCCCGGTTTTCGGGTGGCAAGCCCGAGCGCGTAGGACGCGCTCCACAACGTCGTCTTCAACTTGAGCGACGAATATTCCATCCGTGTCCACGCGCTGTCATCCTGAGTCGCGAAGACGGCGAAGGACCTCTCCGATTCAGGCGGCGCGTTCGCGGTTGTGGTACGAAGGAATTACCCAGTGGCTTCGTGGCTATCGCACCATTCACGACCAAAGGGATGTTTCTGCGAGAACCTTGGCCGCCTCCGCGGCTCACGATGACAGCAAGTCACTGCGAGGCAACTCGTTCCCCTCCGATGGACCGACAGCACATCGGCCACAGTTGTTAGGTCCGGCCATGACTGTAGCCGGCGCGAAGCCGCGAATCAGCCGTCAAAAAGTGCGGATGTAAGCTTTCTGCCGCAGCCCGGCGATCCACAGTTCCTGCTGCCGCTGCGCTTCTTCCTGCACGAGACGCTGCTCGATTTGCGGTCGCAGTTTTTCCAGCGACGGCGCGTCGCCGCCACGTCTCTCTTCCACTTTCAGAATGTAATAATTCCCGCCGAGCTCGATGATGTTGCTGATTTTTCCAACCGGCATGCTGAACGCGACCTTCGCCAGCGGAGCGGCGAGAGTTTTCCGCTCGACCCAGCCCCAATCGCCGCCGACGTCTCGCGTGCTGTCCTCGGAATACATCTGAGCAAGCCGGTCGAAGGGCGAGCCGGCGGCGAGCTTGCCGAGCAGCTCCTCGGCGAGCGACTTTTGCGCGGCGTTATCAGACCCGTGCGAAGGAATCATGATCATGCGCAGTTTCACTTCTTCCTTGCTCGTGAATTCCGGCCGGTGCTTTTCGTAGAACTCGCGCACTTTCGTGGGCGAGGCGATATTCGCCATCTTCACGTTTTTGCCGCGCATCGCCTGGACGATGATCTTTTCGTTCTCCATCTTCTTGAATTCGCCGAGCGTGTAATTCTGGGCCTGCAGCGTCTTGATAAACGTGTTGCGATCGCCGCCGAAATTTTCCTTGATGATTTCCTCCACGCGCTGGTCGACCACGTGCTCCGGGATCGCGAACGACTCTTTCTTGAACGACTGGACGATCAGCTGTCGATCGATCAGGTCTTTCAAGGCGGCGTCGCGCGCGATCTTCAATTGTTTCGCCAGCTCGTCGCCGGTGAGCTGAGAGCGCAAAAGTTTTTCCCGCGGCGCGACAAGCCCGCGCACCTGCGAATAAGTGATGACGTCGCCATTCACGACCGCCGCGATGCCGTCGATCACCTGGGCCTGATCGCGCGGCGCCGGCGTCGGTTTCTCCGCCGCGACTGCCGCATCGACCAAAGGCGAGACACCGGCCACCAGAACCGTGAAAAGGAGCGCGAGAAACGGGCGAATCATCGGGTTAAATCTTTTTGATCAGTGCGAGCACTTCGGCCAGTTTTCGATCGATTTTATCGGTACTAATGCGAGGGAATTTGCCTCCCACAAGAATAAAATCGCCGCGCCGTGTAAGCATTAACTTATCTTCGCGCACTTCCGCGCGGGTCACGCCGGCCTTTGCCGCAGCGAGCTTGATTTCGCCGAGGATGAAGAGGTTGTCAACCGGGGCGGGGAGCTTTCCAAATCGGTCCCGCCACTCTTTCCGCAGCTTGTCGAGCTCCTCGCGAGAGTTGATTTCGGCGAGATGTCGGTAGGCCTGAATTCGCAGCGTCGTATCGGTGACATAAGTCGTCGGGAGGAACGCGGGCACGCGCTCGTCCGGTCCGAGCTGCGCGAACTCGGCCTCGTTTGAGGCCAGGAAATCGAGGCGCAGGTCAACGTCGACCCGCCCGCGGAACTTCTCTCCCTTCAATTGCGCCACGGCCTGTTTGAGGAGCTGACAGTAGAGATCGAATCCGACCGCCATGATGTGGCCGCTCTGCGCCGTTCCGAGAATGCTGCCCGCGCCGCGGATCTCGAGGTCGCGCATTGCGATGCGAAAACCCGCGCCTAACGAACTGTATTGCTTGATCGCGTTGATCCGCTTGCGCGCGGCGCCGACCGTCATCATCTCGCGCGGAAGCAAAAGGTAAGCGTAGGCCTTGTGCTCGGCGCGGCCCACGCGCCCGCGGAGTTGATACAAATCGGCGAGGCCGAAGCGGTCTGCGCGATCGATGATGATCGTGTTCGCGTTCGGAATATCGAGACCGCTTTCGATGATCGTGGTGCAAACGAGCACGTCGGTCTTGCCGGCGACGAAACGCTCCATGACGGACTCGAGTTCGTCGGCTTCCATCTGGCCGTGGCCGATATCGACGCTCGCGTCGGGGCAAAGCTCGGCGATTCGGTCGCGCACTTTCCCGATCGACTGCACGCGATTGTGCAGCAGATAAACCTGGCCTTGCCGCTCGAGCTCGCGGTTGATCGCGTCGCGAATAATTCGCTCGTCATAACCGCACACGATCGTTTCGACGGGGAGGCGGTTGAGCGGCGGCGTCTCGATGGTGGACATGTCTTTCACGCCCACGAGCGAGAGATAAAGCGTGCGCGGAATCGGCGTGGCCGAAAGGGTAAGCACATCGACGAGCTTGAAGAGTTCCTTGAATTTCTCTTTGTGCAGGACGCCGAAGCGCTGCTCCTCATCGATCACGACGAGGCCGAGATCTTTGAACACGATGTCGCCGGAAATGAGGCGATGCGTGCCGACGACGATGTCGACGCCGCCCTCGCGCAGGAGTTGTAAGACCTTGCGCTGTTCGCCGTGGGAGCGGAAGCGGCTCAGCATTTCGACGCGGATCGGGTAGTCGACCATCCGATGGCGGAAGGTTTCGAAATGCTGCTGCGCGAGGACGGTCGTGGGCGCCAGCACGACGACCTGCTTGCCCTCCATGACGGCTTTGAACGCGGCGCGGATCGCGACTTCGGTTTTGCCGAAACCGACGTCGCCGCAGATCAGGCGGTCCATCGAGCGCGCCTGTTCCATATCGCGTTTCGTCGCGGCGATCGCGGTCAATTGGTCCGGCGTTTCGCGATAAGGAAACGAATGTTCGAATTCGCTCTGCCACTTCGTATCGGGCCCAAACGCGTGGCCAAGCTGGGTCTCGCGTTCGGCCTGCACCTCGAGCATTTTGCCGGCGTAATCGAAGATTGAAGCGGCCGCGGTTTTCTTCGCGCGGGTCCACTTTGCGTCCGCGAGGGAACTGAGCGCCGGCGATTTTTTACCAACGCCGACGTAGCGCGAAACGAGGTAGGCCTGCTCGAGCGGGACGTAGAGTTTCGCGTCATCCGCGAATTCCAAGGCGAGCACTTCCTGCGTTCCGCCGCCCTGAGCCGGGACGCGCATGAGCTGCAGAAAACGGCCGACGCCATGCTCGTGGTGCACTACGAGATCGCCTTCATTCAGCTCGCTGAAGTCGATCTGCGTTCGATTACGGGCCAGCTTTTCCGCGCGCTGGAGACGCCGGCGCCCGTGGGCCGGGATGCGTCCGAAAATTTCCGCCGCGGAGAGCACAACCAGATCCGCATCCGGAAAACAAAATCCGCGCGCCAGCGTCCCTTCGGCTAGCTCGACGTCGGCCAGCAAAGCCGAACCTACGATCTCGCGAAAGCGTTCGATTTCCCCCTCGGTCTGGAAGTAAATGACGATGCGCGCGCCCCGATCGCGCCACTCATTCAGCCGCGCCGTGAATTGCGCGCGCTTTGCATCCACGAGCATGAAATCACCGGTCGCGAATTCGCCGATCGCGCAATCCTCGAAGGCGCCGCCAAAGTTCTCCTCCGCGCCTTCGCCGAGCCAGCCTTCGCTCATCTGCACCTCGGAATCGTCGCCACTTGCCGGCTCGATGCTCAGCCGCAAGTGCGAACGATCGATGTAATCGCTTACTTTTCCTTTCTGATCGTCCGCCGCGCCGAGCAGAACTTCGACGGATTGCAGATTCCGCAGCGACGTCTGCGCATCGAGATCAAATTCGCGGAGGGACTCAATTTCGTCGCCGAAGAATTCGGCGCGCACTGGGAGCTGGGCTTGCCACGAGTAGAGGTCGAGAATGCCGCCGCGCACTGCGAACTGCCCCCGCGTAGTGACTTGCGCGACGCGCTCGTAACCGGCGCCCGCGAGCGAGGCGACGAACGGCTCCATCGCCTGGCCGGCGCCGCGTCGGAGCTGCAAAACAGCATCCTTCAGCGCACCGCGTTTCGGTGCGGGCTGGTCAAAACTGGCGCGCGTGAGGACGACGACGTGCGGGCCGCTGTCGCGTTCGATCCTGGTCAGGAGTGCGAGACGTTCCGAGGTGATTTCCGGGTCAGGCACAATATTTTCGACCGCGGCGAATTCGGCCTCCGGGAGAAAAAGCGCGGTGGGCAGCCAGTTCAGCAGGCTTTCGTAGAGAATCTCTTGCGCGCGGACATTCGGACAATTTACCCAGATGGTCTGCGGCGCCGAGCGTGCGATCGCTGCGACGAGAAACGGGTGCGCGGATTCCACCACATGCGAGAAGGTGACCAGTCGGGCACCGTTCGCGATGTCGGTTAATTTCTGTGCGATCGACGGAGTGTTCGCGACGAGCGAAACGAAGTCGTCACCGCGGAGATCTTTCACGGGTGATGTTTCGCCGAATCAGGGCGGACTGCAATTTTGTGATCACAGAGGCTGGAAGAGCTCGCCTGGTTGTGTCGCGCGATCCGCAGGATCGCGGCAGCAAATCCGGTCGGGTCGTTGGGTGCCACCGCGGCGAAATGCGATCGGCGTCGTGTTCTTGCGAGGTCCTCGCCGTCTGCGCGGCTCAGGATGACGCGCTTGCGAGCGGGCCGAGAAATTTACAACGTGCGGCCGACCGCTTGCGCGACGGCGCGCAGACGTGGCACGAGGTCCGCGAAGACGTCCGGCAGGAGTGCCTGTTCGCCGTCACTCTTGGCCAGCTCAGGCGAATCGTGTACCTCGACCATCACTGCATCCGCGCCGGCGGCGACCGCGGCGAGCGCCATCTGCGGCACAAATTCGCGCAGGCCGATTCCGTGCGTCGGATCGACCACGATGGGCAGGTGGGTTCGCGATTTCAGGATCGGGATCGCGTTTAAATCAAGCGTGTAGCGAGTAGCAGTCTCGAAGGTGCGGATGCCGCGTTCGCACAAAAGGACATTCATGTTTCCTTCGCTCAGAATATACTCCGCGCTCAGCATCAAATCGCTGATCGTGGCGCTGAAGCCGCGTTTCAAAAGCACGGGCAATTTGCTGCGACCGACCTCTTTCAAGAGTGAGAAATTTTGCATGTTGCGCGCGCCGATTTGCAGACAGTCCGCGTAGCGCTCGAGCAACGGCAGATCGCGGGGGTCCATGATCTCGGTGATGACTGGCAGCCCGGTTTCTTCGCGCGCATCGGCCAGTAGACGAAGTCCATCTTCGGCCAATCCCTGAAAGCTGTAGGGCGAGGTCCGGGGTTTGAACGCGCCACCGCGCAGGATGCTGGCGCCGTGCTTTTTCACGCTGTGGGCGATCGACGAAATTTGCTCGCGGCTTTCGACCGAGCACGGCCCGGAAATGAGCGCGATCTTCTGATGGCTGCCGAGGCGAACGCCACCGATCGAGACTTGAGACGCGGCGCCTTTGAATTCGTACGACGCGAGCTTGTAGGGCTTCAGCATCGGTAAGACGGCCTCGACTCCGGGCATCGCGGAGAGTGGTTTTTCGCGCGAGCAATGTTCCGGCCCATCGACGCCGATGATCACGCGGGAGGCACCCCGGCTGATCTGCGGCTGCAAACCAAGAGCGCGGACGCGTGCAACCACGCGGTCGATTTGCTCTTCAGTCGCGTTCGGTTCGGTGATGATGATCATGGCACGGCGGACGAATCGCGAGCATGTCGGGAGCGACTGGCAAGTGCAAGCCGAGAGCCAGCCCCAGGCTCTCCGCCTAGTTCGT
The DNA here is from genome assembly GCA_030945725.1 of Verrucomicrobiota bacterium. Taxonomy (GTDB): domain Bacteria; phylum Verrucomicrobiota; class Verrucomicrobiia; order Chthoniobacterales; family UBA10450; genus JALYZW01. The sequence continues at coordinate 22,518 of JALYZW010000297.1, forward strand.
GATCGTGACCGGCGTGCCCATCGAGACGGACTTAAAGAAATTGTCGGCCATGAACTCCGGCATGCGAATGCATCCGTGCGACGCCGGGTAGCCTGGCAGGTAACCAGCGTGCATGCCGACCCCGCCGACAATGCGCATGAAGTGAGGCATCGGTGCGCCTTTGAAATGCGTGCCGGGCGGCTTCGGATCCTTTTCGTTGTCGATGTTTGGGACGACTACGTTGTCCGCATCGTCCACATAATCGCCGTACTTGCTCGATGCGTGATTGACGTCCTTCTGAGTGATTTTGTAGTTGCCAGTCGGAGTGCCGAGGCCTTCGCGCCCAGTGGAAAGTTGCGAGACGCCGACCAGTTGGCCGCCTTTGTAAAAATAGGCCCGCTGTTCGCCGAGTTTAATCTTCACCGAAGGTTTCCCTTCCACGCCGTCGCCGTCCCAATACGAGACCGTGTCCTGCGGCGCGGAAGTCGAGACGGCGCCGGCACCGTAAACGCCGCCGAGATATTGGGTCTGGCCGGCCAGGCGCGGATCGTCGCCGTCACAGGCCGACAAGAGAAGTGCGGCAATCCCTGGGAGAGCGATGGACAAGGTGCGAAAAATGGTGCGGGACATAGGTGAATTTGGAACGGTGCTTCTAAGGCTTTGCTTATCGAAAGTCAAGGTCACGGAGCATTTGACGGGCCGCGATTCAGCGAATTCATACCCGCTTTGGTGCTTGCTGTGGCGGCTTGAATTCTGCTCCCTTTGACGGACACTGCGAGCCTCTCGCTTCCTCCGCTTTATGCCGACCTACGAATACTCCTGCGAAAAATGCGGCAAGAATTTCGATGCCTACCAATCGATGCGCGACGAAGCGTTTCGGGAATGTCCGAAGGAAAATTGTCAGCAGGAGGAATGGGGGCATGGAAAGGTGAAACGCCTCCTCGGAACGGGCGCCGGATTGATCTTCAAAGGTTCCGGGTTCTACATCACCGATTACCGGAGTAATTCGTACAAGGAAGGCGCTAAGAAAGACGCGCCCGCCGGTCCGCCCGGCGAAAAATCTTCCGGCACGAAGGAGGCGGGCGGCACGCCGACACCCAGCGCACCCGCTAAATCCCCCGATCCGAAACCGGCCAAGCCGTCTGCCGAATGACGAAGCTGGTCTGCCAGGAATGCCGGCACGCGAACGAGCCCGAGCGAATTTACTGCCACGGTTGCGGCGCGAGACTCGATCGATCCGGGCT
>JALYZW010000276.1 GCA_030945725.1 Verrucomicrobiota bacterium
TGCTCGAGCACGCGCAGGTTGTTCCGGATCATCACGATCTTGTGGAAGAACGTCTCGAGCGGGACTTCCTTCGGCTGCAAGGACGTGTCCGCTGATTGCATGATCAAACTGCCGCGCTGCCAGCGGCTGGCCAGTCCTTCAACGATCGCATCGCGTTTCTCGAGACCAAGTGCATCGACCACCGCCTGCGCGGTGTCGCGGATGAGATTCGTGAGCGGCATCTGCAATTCGCTTAAACTGGCGGTCGCTTCCGCCGGCATCAGTTCGCTCGCGTTGGGCGAAACCGTGCGGGGCGCATCGTCGAACGAAATGTCTGCGGTGTGTTCGGTCAGCGCTTTGACCACTCCGACGCCGTAGCGCGGGTGCAGCACTTTCATTCCGATGTGAAGACTCTGGATGTTCAGCGGCATCCACACCCTTCGCGCGCGGGAAGGCGCGTCGTCAAATTCCGAACCGTTTACGATTTCGTCGCTTGCGTCCGGCTGAGCTTGTCGAGCACCGGATAAAGATCCTCGAGCGTGTCGACGACGATCGCTTTTATCTGACGAAGCACCGCGGTGTAGGAAGCGGCGGAGCGTCCCCCGACGATCAACGCACAGTCGCGCGGCAGCAGCTTGCGCAGCTTCACGAGATCGCGCTTCAAGACCAGGTCGTCGGGCGGAAAGACGATGCTCAAACCGACCGCGCGTGGTTGCAGATTTTGCATCGCACCGGCGAATTCCTCCATCGGCAATGACGCGCCGAGGTACGTCGTCCGCCAACCATGACTGCGCGCGGCCGCGCAAACGATGATGGCGCCGAGTTCGTGCAGCTGACCGGTCGGTGTCGCGATCGCGAGATGCGGCGCGTTCATATTCTCGGAATAGGGCCGCGCGAAGTTGGCGAGAAAATTGGTGACGTGATTCGTGATGAAGTGCTCGTGCGCGATCGCGAACTCACCAGCGCGCCACATTTCGCCAACGCGTGATGTCAGGGGCACGATAAACTTCTGCAAAACCGCCGGCGATCCGAGCTCAGCCGCGGAGCGGTCGAGGAGGTCGTCGAGCGAAGGCCCGTCAAATGCGCGAATCGTCTCGAGCGCGGAACTGATCAGCGGCGGAACGATTTGCGTCGCATCGCGCTTTGTCTCGGAGTTCGCGGGAACGCCGCGCAGCACGGTGCGGAGCGCCGCGACCGGCAGGCTCGCGATCTGGCCGATGCTATGGCCCGCCTTGGTCGCCGCCTTCAGCAGCTTCAAACGCTCGACGTCTTTCTCCGAGTAGAGGCGCCGCGCGTGCTCGCCGCGCACGGGAGTAACGGCCCCATGGCGTTTCTCCCACGCACGGATGGTGTGGACCGACAAGCCGGTCTGGCGTGCGACGAAATTGATGGTCCGGACGGCTTTCACGGTGGGTTAGACAGATACTAGACACACGCGGGTGGCGGATGCACGTCCGGCGTTTTTAGTTGCGGCGGCCAGCGTAGACGAAGCATCCTCGCCCCGCCCCATGACCAGCACCGTCAGGCCAACTCATCCACCGGGATTTCGGCCACGCCGCGGCGTGAACTGGGTCTTCATCGGCCTGCTCTATACCTCGTTCTACATGTGCCGGTACAACCTGTCCCTGAGCAACCGCGCGATCAGCGCCGAGTTCGGTTTTTCGAAGGCGCAGATGGGCGCGATCATCACCACATCGCTGCTCGCGTATGCCTGCGGGCAAATCATCAATGGCCTGCTCGCAGATCGGTTTGGCGGCAAACGCGCGATGCTTATCGGCGCGGCCGGCACCATCGCGATGAATGTCCTTTTCGGCGTTGCCTCGTTCTGGGGATTGCTCGGCCTCTTCGTCGCGATCCGCGGCGTGGATGGTTACATGCAATCATTTGGCTCGCCCGGGATGGTCAAAATCAACGCGGCGTGGTTTGCCAAAACGGAGCGCGGCGGATTCGCCGGCATTTTCGGGTTCATGATCAATCTCGGGCGCTTTGGGATTTTCACCCTCGGGCCGGCCTTGCTCGCCGGTTTTCTTTTTCTCGGCCTGTGGCGAATTCCCCCGCTCCATTGGCGGTGGTTGTTCTGGATTCCGGCCGCGATCACCGCAGTCGTCGCGACGTTGATGGCGATCTTCGTCAAGGACACTCCGGAGGAAGCCGGGTTCCCACCCGTTAATCCCGACGACAACCACGCCGGCGATGTCCGCGCGACGGTCTCCGAAGTTTTCCGCGCCATCGCGAGTAATCCGGTCGTGTGGATCATCGCCTGCGCCTACGCGTGCACCGGCGCGGTGCGGCAAGGAGTAGACCAATGGTTCCCGCGTTTCATGCAGGAGGCGCACCATGTCGATTACGGGTCGGCGCAGTTCCAGTTTCTCGGCTTCCTCATTCCGTTCGTCGCGTCCGCGGGATCGCTCGTCTCCGGCTACGTCTCGGACAAGGTGTTCAACGGCCGCCGTGCACCCGTCGCGGCCGGACTTTATTTTATCGAGACCGCGATCATTTTGCTCGCGGCGCAATTTCACACCGCGAACGCCGCCGTCCTGTTCCTCGTCCTGATTTCGTTTACGGCGAACGCGACCCATTCCATTCTGGGCACCGCCGCGGCGATGGATATCGGCGGCGCGAAAATGGCGGGCTTTGCGAGTGGCGTGATTGACTCGTTCCAATATTTCGGGGGCAGCCTGGCCGGGTACTTTCTCGGGGTCCTCCTCGACAAGAGCTGGGGTAGCTATTTCTACTTCATGGCGCCGTTCGGTCTCATCGGCGGATTCCTGATGGTCTCAATCATTGGGCGCGTCAGTCTGGCAAAGCCCGCGCCGGTAGGTCGGTCATCGTGAGCCGCGCAGCCTTGTCATCCTGAGCCGCGTCAGACGGCGAAGGACCTCACAAAAACACCACGACGATCGCGCGTGGCTGAGTAGCAACGAACCCGCGCGGTGATTGCTGGCCGCTGCCGCAATGGGAACGTCATTCCTGAATGGGCGAGATCCTTCGCCGTCTGCGCGCTCAGGATGACCTCAGGCTGCGATGCGCGCGCGTCAGAACAGCTCCAACTGCGGCTTCGTCGGCCTAACGAATGACTCGGCCGATAACTTCGGTCTCGGTCCGATCCCAGCCCGGCGGCAACCGACTTCGAAAAGCGCAGCGATCTGTTCCGCGAAAATCCCTTCGCCCGTCTGGCGGAGACCCCACCGTGAATCGTATAGCTTTCCCCCGCCGCCGCGCATGTGCCGCACGCGGCCGAGCACCTTCTCTTTTCGGTCGGGAAAATGCTCCTCGAGCCATCGCTCGAAAAGTGGCGCCACGGCCCATGGCAGACGCAAGGCGACATAGCCCGCGAACTGCGCTCCGGCATTCCCGCAGGCCTCGAGGATCGCCGGCACCTCGTGATCTGTAATCCCCGGGATCACCGGCGCGACCATCACGCCGACCGGAATGCCGGCAGCGGCGAGTTTAGCGATCGCCTCGAGCCGCGCGTTCGGCGACGAGGTCCGCGGTTCCAGGATGCGCTGCAACTTTGGGTCGAGAGAAGTCACGGACACGTTGATCGAAACTGCGTGGCAAGCGGCGAGTTCAGCGAGAACGTCGATGTCGCGCGTGACGAGTCGGTTTTTTGTGATCATCGTCACCGGATTTCGGAATCGCGCGAGCACCTCGAGACAGCGACGCGTTAATCTCAGCTTTCGTTCCACCGGCTGGTAGGGATCCGTTACCCCGCTGATCGCGATCACGCGCGGCTGCCATTTCGGCGACGAAAGCTCGCTCGCGAGCAACTCCGGCGCGTCCTCTTTCACCATGATTTTCGTCTCGAAATCCAAGCCGGCAGAAAAGCCGAGATACTCGTGGGTCGGCCGCGCGAAGCAGTAGGCGCAACCGTGTTCACATCCGCGGTACGGGTTTACACTGGTCTCGAATCCGACATCGGGACTGTTGTTCCGCGCGATAATCGTGCGCGTGTGATCGCGGTAAAATTTTGTGGTGGGCGGAATTGGTTCCCCTTCTGGATCAACCCACGATTCGTCCGGCTCGAGCTCGACATGGAGGCGCTCGAAACGGTTCGGCACATTCGCCGAGGCGCCCCGGCCGTGAATTGGCTGCGGCACCGGTGGGATGAATTGCGAGTCCGGTTCCTCCGGAACAAAAGTTATGCTTTCATGCACGATATATGTTCATGTGAACATGATCGATTGTCCAGATCGTTCTCTCTCCTCTTGATCATACCCATGCGGATGCCAAGATACCCCGCGTCGCGTACGGGACCTCCGCGCGAAATTGGAGGGGTGGTCGAGTGGTTGATGGCTCCGGTCTTGAAAACCGGCAAGGCGCAAGCCTTCGTGGGTTCGAATCCCACCCCCTCCGACGCGACGAAAGTACGTCGCTCGGTTCGGATTGTGGGGGGAATAAATAGATTCAACAAATCTGAGGGAAAACTTCGGTTAAAAACGCGTCTTTCTGAAAGAATATCGTCACCACTTAACCGTAACAACAAGGACGGTAGGA
>JALYZW010000291.1 GCA_030945725.1 Verrucomicrobiota bacterium
CATCGGTCTATGGAATCTCGAAGGCCGTCCCGTTCTCCGAAGATTTACACCTCACGCAAACGATCAGTCCCTACGCCGCGACTAAGATCGCCGGTGAATTTCTGTGTTCGACCCACTCGCATCTCTACCGGATGCGCGTCGTGGCCCTCCGGTTCTTTACGGTCTATGGCGCGCGGCAGCGGCCGGACCTCGCGATCCATCAATTCACAAAACGAATCCTGGACGGCAGGCCGATCGACCAGTTTGGCGACGGCACGACGCGGCGTGACTACACTTATATAGAGGACATCATCCAGGGGATCGTCAGCGCGCTGCATTACGAAGGGGCGCTTTTCGACGTTTTCAACCTCGGCGAGAGCGAGACCATCCAGTTGAAAGATCTCATCCGCGCGATCGAAAAAGCGGTGGGCCGCGAAGCGAAGATCAATCAGCTGCCGGAGCAACCAGGCGACGTTCCGCTGACCTGCGCGGACATCTCGAAAGCGCGACGGCTTCTCGGTTACAAACCGACGACGCCCCTGCAGGTGGGACTACCAAAGTTCGTCGATTGGTTTCTGGCGACGCGCGGAATGGCGGCGCGGGCCGCCGCCGCGTCCGGGGCCCGCGCGGCCGATCCGTCATCCTGAGCCGCGGAGACAGCGAAGGACCTCACATCCTCGCACAAGCCGTTCGCCGGCGCCGCGACAGCAACGAAGCGCGCAGGTGGTTGCTGCCGTTCCACGAGCGAAGGCGCCGTCTGAACATGGAGCTTCTTCGCCGTTCCCGGTTCGGGTTACAGAGATTACGCCCGGCAACACAACGAACGGCAGCAGCATGCGAGGCACGTCGTCGGTACCGCCGCCGGCGCAATACATTGCGCTCGCTCCCAAAGGCCCGAGCACCAAACCACCGCGCCGAGCCGATAGCGCGCAACTGTGCTACGGCAGCAATTGTTGAGTTCCCGGAGCGTCGTACGATTCGGCCTAGGTCGTGCGGCGTCGGGGCCACTGCCCGTGACCACTTGCAATCCGCCCCTGCCCCCCCATGTTATTCACAGATGTCGGGAATTTCCCTCGGTGATTCACGCGTCCGCTTTTCACGGCGATTTCGGCTCTTTGCCGCCCTGGCGCAGCTCGTTGCGTCAGTGTTCTATCGCCGGGTCATTGATGCGGTGCGCGCTTTTTCCCGAGCCCATTCTCGGCGAAACGAGGCGGAGTTTCCTACGGCAACGCAGACTGCTTTCGAGCGACTTCACCGGATCTTGCGAGATCCGTTTGCCTTGGACCGTGCATCAGAAGATGCGCTCCGCCCGCAACATCATTGGGTAATACTTGAGGACTATTATGACATCTCAATCAACTGGGAGAAACGGCGGCCGGCGTTCGCGCGGCGGTTCCTCCCGCAGACGCGGCGGCGAATTCCGTCCGCGCAATCAGAATTCCACGGCGCGCCCGCCAGCGCCGAAAACATTCTGGCAAAAAATCGCGGCCTTCTTCGCGGGCGACAGTGGGACGGCCACGCGCGCGAGCGAGCCGGCGCGGAATGGTTCGCGCGACAACAACGAGCGCGAGCCGCGTTCGCAGGAAACTGCGGAGCGATCGCGGCCTTCGCGTAAACCAGAGTCGGTCGAAGTCACAACGCCGCGGCTCTACGTCGGCAACTTGTCGTTTGAGGCGACCGAGAGCGATCTGTTCGAGCTCTTCAACGGAGTCGGCCAGGTGCAAAACGCTGAAGTCGTGACCTACAAACACAATCAGCGGTCCAAAGGTTTTGCCTTTGTGCAAATGCTGACCGTAGAAGAAGCGCAGCGCGCTGTGCAGGAGTTGCACGACAAGGAATTCCTTGGCCGGAAGCTCCTCGTCAGCGGCGCGAAATCGAGCGAACATCATACCGCAGAATAGGCGCATTCGTTATCTCGAGACCGGGAGACATCGCGGCAATTTGCTGCGCGTCTCCCGGTTTTGTTTTCGGACCGCTCGCCGTCATCTCGAGCGAAGTCGAGGGACCTCGCGGCATCACCGACGGTCGTATCACTGCGTCCCTCGACCTCGCTCGGGATGACCGTCTGGAGTAACGCGGAACCGCCCCGCGCACCGGGCGCATGACTTGTGTGATGAAGCCGTTTTTCATCGTTGGGCCGACAGCCGCCGGAAAATCGGAAATTGCGGCCGAAGTCGCGATCAGGGTCAGTGCTGAGATCGTGAGCGCGGATGCGTTTCAGCTCTACGATCAATTGCCGATCCTGACCGCGAAGCCGGACTTATCCACGCTCGCTCGCGCGCCGCATCACTTGATCGGCACCACTCCCTCGAGCGCGGAAATGTCGGCCGCACGGTTCGGCGAGTTGGCCGCGGCCGCGTTCGATGCGATTCGCGCACGCGGGAATAATATCGTCGTGGCCGGAGGCAGCGGGCTCTATATCCGCGTGCTGACGGAGGGCCTTTCGTTCCTGCCGGCGGCGGATCACGCGTTGCGCGCAAAGCTGTCCGAACTGTCCTTGCGCGAACAAAACGCGTGGCTTCGCCTGCTCGATCCCCGAACGGCGGACGCCGTGGATGCCGCGAATCCGCGCCGCGTCGTGCGCGCGCTCGAAATCTGTTTGCTGACGGGTCAGCCCGCGTCGGTTTTGCGCCGTCGCGAAAAACCCACGTGGGCCGCCGGCGTCCTGCTTTTTCGCGACCGCGACGATCTGTATCAGCGGATCGATTCGCGCGTGGAACGGATGTTCGCGGAGGGCGTGGTGGAAGAAGTTCTCACTGTGCCGCCCCTCAGCGCGACCGCGCAACAAACGCTCGGGCTCCGCGAAATCCGCCGGCTCCTCGCCGGCGAAATCACGGAGCGGGCCTGCATCGCTGCCATCCAACAAGCGACCCGACGCTATGCAAAACGGCAATTGACCTGGTTCTCGCGACAAAGTAATTTTGAGCCGCTGAACTTATCCGAGCGAACAACCGCAGAAGCGATCGAATGGATCGCGCGGAAAGCGCGTCTCTCCTTCGCGCATGATTGAAGTTCAGCCGCAAAGACGACAGGAGCGCGCGCTGCTGATCGGGCTCGAAAAGCACGGCACGTCGAAGTGGGACCTGCGCGATTCGATGGACGAATTGCGAGAACTCGCGAGCTCGGCGGGCGCGGAAGTGGTCGACACCGTGACGCAGAAATTGGATGCGCCGACCGCGCCCTACTACATCGGCAAAGGCAAGGCGCAGATGATCAAGGACTCGTTCCAAACGCAGCGCGTGACCTCCATCATCTTCGACAACGAGCTGTCGCCGGCGCAGGGGCGGAACCTCGAAAATCTCTTTGCGCGCAAAGTCCTCGATCGCACGCAGCTCATCCTCGATATCTTCTCGCAACGCGCGCGCAGCCGCGAAGGTCGCCTCCAGATCGAGCTGGCACAGTTGCAATATCTGCTGCCGCGCTTGACCCGAATGTGGACGCACCTGTCGCGGCAGACCGGCGGAATCGGCACGCGCGGACCGGGCGAGACGCAACTCGAAGTTGATCGCCGACGCGTGCAGGAGCGAATCGCCAGGATTGAGCGCGAGCTACTCGCGGTGAGGAAAACGCGCGCAGTCCAGCGACAGGGGCGAAAGCGCCATCAATGGCCCGTCGCAGCCGTGATCGGGTACACAAATGCGGGCAAGTCGACGCTGCTAAATCTCCTGACCGGCGCCGAAGTGAATGCGGAGAACAAACTATTCGCGACGCTCGACCCGACAACGCGCAGCCTGACCCTGCCGAACAAACAGCGCATCCTGTTAACGGACACGGTCGGATTTCTGCGGAAACTTCCGCACACGCTGATCGAATCTTTCAAGGCGACGCTCGAGGAAGTGGGCGAAGCGGATCTGCTCCTTCACGTCGTGGACCTGAGCCATCCGCGCGTCGATGAGCATATCGAAGCAGTGGACAACGTGACGAAGGAACTCGGCGCGTTTGGGAAACAAACGTTGATGATTTTCAACAAAGTCGACGCGCTGCAGAATCGCGAAGTCGTTGATATGTACCGGCAACGTTTTCCCGGCAGCATCGCGATCTCCGCGCGGACCGGCGAAGGCGTGGCAACGTTCGTCGAACGGCTGCAGGACGAACTGGCTTCGTGGCGACTTCATTCGCGGTTTCGAGTGCCGGTCGGCGAATCCGAACTGCTCGCGGAGCTACACCGCGTGGGCCATATAATCGACGTGCGCTACGATGCGGACGCGGCGGTGATCACGGCGCATGTCCCGCCGGAGTTGGCAGCGAAGCTCGCGCCGTACCGATTCTGACACCGACGACCGCTCCTGCTCCGCGCGCTCGAAGTTGCCGCGGCCGAGCCGTTGTGCGCTAGTTTTTCATGACTCGCCCGTTCCGCTATTCTCTCCAGCGGGTCGGCGTTCCAATCCTCCCGAGCGAATTTGCCGGGGCACGGCGCGCGGTCCGATGCGGTAAAGTTTTTGTGGGGCGCCGGCGACAACGCGGCGCGGCGCGACCGAAAGAAGCGCCGCGGTGACGGCGAAGGAGCGAGTCACGCAGCTGGCGGAGATGTTCCCGGAAATCTATCCGGCGGCGCATTGCGAATTGAATTTCAGCAATGCGCTCGAGTTGCTGATCGCGACCATCCTTTCGGCGCAATGCACGGACAAGCGCGTCAATCTTGTGACCCCGTTTCTTTTCGCGAAGTATCGCCGCGCGCGCGATTATGCAAACGCTCCCGCGCCCGAATTGGAGAATGCAATCCGGTCGACGGGGTTTTTTCGAAACAAAACGAAAAGCATCAGGGCGGCGACGACGGCGATCGAGGAACGCCACGGCGGAAGTGTGCCTGGCACGATGGCTGAGCTGCACGCTTTGCCGGGTGTCGGTCGGAAAACTGCCAACGTCGTTTTGGGGAACGCTTTCCAGAGAGACGAAGGCATCGTCGTCGATACCCACGTGACCCGCGTCTCGCAACGTCTGCGCCTAACGAAGCAGACCGATGCGGACAAAATCGAAACGGACCTGATGAAGCTCGTTCCGCGGAAACACTGGACGATCTGGAGCCACTGGCTGATCTGGCACGGACGACGGCGTTGTTTTGCGCGCAAGCCGGATTGCGCGCAGTGCGAAATTCTTCGGCTTTGCCCGTCCGGAAAAATCTTCCTGCGCACGGGCCAGGCGCGGCCGTCCGACACGAAAAATTGATTAACGCGAATCCTGCTCGTGGTGAATCTGGCGGACCCGATTTGTCGCCAGCGACGCGCTTTCGCGCAGTAGCGTAAACTGCTCCTCCAGCTTCTTCAGCTCGTCGTCGGAAAGCTTTTCCAGATCGACCAATTGATTACGCGCCCCGCCGACGGCGCGGATCAATTCGTCCAGCTTCAGATGCACCGCTTTCGAGTCGCGGTTCTGGGTGTTCTGAATGAGAAACACCATCAGGAACGTGACGATCGTCGTGCCGGTATTAATGATCAGCTGCCACGTATCGGAATAGTGGAAAGCGGGTCCGGTCGTGGCCCAAACGATGATGATCAAAATCGCGCCGACGAAGGCCCACGCGGTCCCGAGGACGGCGGAGGTTTGCCGCGCGAAGATGCGAAATACATCGCGGACGCGACAAACAAAGGCCCGCTCTTCCGGCGGCTTTTGGTGACCATTTTGTGAAGGATTCGACATAGTTTTTATCTCTTCGAGTTTGAAGAGCAGAACGCGCGCCTCCGATCCCACGATCAATCCGGGCGAAACTGCGCCGTTGATTTTCCGGTCACTTTGGTAACAATAGGAACCGCGTTCCAATGCAACACGTTACCGCTTTCACACGACCAGAAACGGTGCCCGCTGTCGCTGCGCACGCGCCCCCGACAAATCTTTGGATCCTCAGCGGCTGGCGCGACCTCCTCCTCTACGTCGGCACGCCGCTCCTCTTAATCCCGCTCTACGCACTCGCGCAAGGACGATGGAGCGCGCAGGACATTTACATTTTCGTCGGCGCGTTCGGCGCCTTCGGCCACCATCTCCCGGGGATGATCCGGGCCTATGGCGATCGGGCTTTGTTTGAGCGCTTCCGCTGGCGCTTTATTCTCGCGCCGCTGTTTTTGGTTGGGACCTGCATCTCATTTTACGTGTGGGATCTCAAGGGGGTGGTGCTCGTGCTCTTCTTCTGGGGCGTTTGGCACGGCATGATGCAGACCTACGGGTTCTGCCGAATTTACGACGCGAAGACCAAGTCGTTCGCCGCCTTCAGCCGACGCCTTGATTTCGCAACTTGCGCGATCTGGTTCGCGGCTGGCGTGGTCCTCTCGTCGGAGCGGATGGGCACAACGCTGGAGGCGTTTTATGCCAGCGGAGGCCCGTTCATTCCGGAGTGGGTTCTGCGCGGATTGCAGCAAGGTCTGCTCACAGTTGCGATCGCGACCGGGGTGTTATTCATCGGAAACTTCGTCTGGATGTGGCGACAGGGACAGCGTGCGAATCCGGTAAAAATCGGACTGCTCGCCACCAGCATTTCATTTTGGTGGTACTGCAACAACGGGGTGACAAACATCCTCGCCGGCATTGCCCTTTTCGAAGTGTTTCACGACGTGCAGTACCTGTCCCTGGTCTGGATCTACAATCGAAACCGGGTGGAGAAAGACTCGACGATCGGCGGGTTTATGCGCTTCATTTTCCGGCGCAGTGGATCGCTCCTCGGCCTCTACGTGGGACTGGTTTTTGCCTACGGCGCGTTCGCGTATTTGAATACGCAGGTGCAGATCGACAGCGTGAAGCGCGTCCTCACCGGCGTGGTCGCCGCGTCTGGATTGCTGCACTTTTATTACGACGGTTTCATCTGGAAAATGCGCGAAAGCTCGACGCGCGCTTCGCTCGGCTTAACAGGCGGAAGCGCAACAATGATGCCGCGCGGGGTCTTCCCGAGCTGGATGGTGCACGGTTTGAAATGGGTCGTTGGATTTGTCGTTCCGGTCGGGGCGCTTTGTTTATGGCAGGTGCGCGGAGCCGTGCCGCAATTGGAGCGTTACGCATGGGTCGCCCAAAACCTTCCGGCCGCGGCCAGTCACCACGATCAATACGCAGAAGAACTAGCGAAGAGTGGGCGCTATGACGAAGCGGTGGCGGAATACGAAGCGGCGCTCAAGATCAACGACAAAGACGCGCAGGTTCACGCGAAGCTCGGCCGCGTTTATATGGCGCAGTCGAAGTTCGAGCGCGCGGCCGGAGAGTTTGCCACCGCCATTAATCTCGATCCGAAAGAGGGCGAGACGCACTACGATAACGGTTACGCCCTGAAGCGGCTTGGCCGGCCGGATGAGGCTTCACGCGAATTTGAAAATGCGGCGCACCTCGCGCCGAAATTTGCCCCGGCCCACGTCGCCTATGGCAGCGAACTGGCGAAGCAAGGCCGACTCGACGAAGCGATCGCAGAGTACCGCGCCGCGCTAAAAGGCAAGACGGTTTACCCGGAAGCGCATGTCCTCCTCGCTAATGCACTCGTCGGGAAAGGAGATCTCGAGGCCGCGGAAGCTGAATACCTGGAGGCCGAACGATTGGCACCACAGCAAACCGATGTCTTCAACAGCCTGGGTGAGCTTTATCTTCAGCAGGGCAAACTTAGCCAGGCGAGTGGGCAATTGAGCGAGGCGGTGCGCCTGGATCCGAACAATGAAGCGGCCGCCGCGAACCTGCAGCGCGTCCATGAGAGCGAGGCGCGATTTGGCGTGGCCGGCGCACTGCGTCCGTAAATTTTCTGGCGGCCGGAGTCCATCTCAATCTCGACAACGCCTGGGCGAACGTCGCGATCCCATTACCAGCGCGCGATGCACTCGCTTGGGGACCGCAGTTGCGTTTCTCTGCGCCGCCGCGGGTGATCGAAAATTTTTATCGCGCAGAAGCGGAGCATCTCGGGCCCTTCATCGTTTACGGCTCGGGCGATTTTCACCACCTGACTGCGCTCTGGGTGCGGCGCACCGACGCGCAGGTCGTGGTCTCGTTCGACAATCATCCGGACTGGGACATCCGCCCGCCGAAATGGTGTTGCGGTAGCTGGGTCAACCGCGCGCTCGAACTGCCGCGGATTGAAAAAGTAAGCGTGTGGGGATGCGCGAATTTCGAATGCTGGTGGCCGGGGCAACTCTTCGGGAACCGTCGCGCGGAGCGGAGCGGGCGCCTCGAGGTGCATCCTTGGGCCGACGGCCGTCCGGCAAAAGACCGCGACCGGCGCGGCGCGATCATGCGCCAGAATTGGCGGGAACAGTTTCTCGCTTTCGCGAAAATGCTGGGCGGTCGTGCGGTTTATGTGACGGTCGATCTCGACTGCCTTGTCCCCGAGGACGCCGTCACGAACTGGGAAAATGGGCGGTTCAGGATCGACGACGTCGGGTGGGCATTAGGTCAATTATGCGCTCACAGCTCGGTGGTGGCGGGCGACATTTGCGGCGCGTTTTCGCTGCCGCGATACGCGCGCAGGAAACAGCGCTTCGCCTCGGAGATGGATCATCCGAAATTACCCCTGCCCGATTCGGCGGAAATTGGGCGTATCAATCGCGCCGCCTTCGCCACGCTTTGGCCGGCATTAACTCAGGGCGACCATCACGATGCCAGCGCTGATCAATGCGGAGCCGGCGAGCAATTGTAGCGTTACGCGCTCGCGCAGCATCACCGCACCGGCGATCGCGATCAGCACGACGCTCAAACCTTGGAATGGGTAGAGGTAGCTGAGTTCAAAGCGCTGCAGGAGGCCGAGGGTCAGAAAAAACGAGACCGTCATCGATGCGATCCCGCTGCCAAAATAGGCGGCGAACCGTCCGCTCCGCCATCCACGCGTCCCGTTCTGGAAGCTGGGAGCGGCCTCCGCGCCGCGAAGAATCGGGGCGCTCAGGCCCCTCCCACTTTCGCTCAAATCCATGCCGCGTTTTAGGAGGAGCTGACCCGCAACGAACGTCACGAGGGAGGCGAAAATCAGCAAAGCCGCAAGTGCGCTCATAAC
>JALYZW010000313.1 GCA_030945725.1 Verrucomicrobiota bacterium
GGATTGTCCGAAGACACCCTCCATCAGATCGGCAAAATCGGCCGACCAACGCGTCCACCTGTTCGTCGGTAATTTTCGCCGCGACGCGATACATTCCGGTCTGACGCGCCAGCGTTTGGCGGAGCGAGGTCGTTCTCAGATCGCCACACTTCCAAACGTCGTAGCACGCGAGCCGCCCCGGATAAAACAGATCCAAAGCGAGGCGCAAGGCCGCTCGACGGGCGAGGTTTAACCGCCAGCCGTGTCGAAGATTCGGCGCGGTCTTGAGAGGGCGATATTTTCCGGCGTCGTCATAACGTGCAATTTTCTCTGCCGCCCCCGGATCGTCGTACGGTACGAGGTCGGCGCGGCCAGCGTCCTCGCAATGGGTCAACAAATACGAGCCCTTGCCGCACGTCGCGATCCGGATTTGCCCGAAATCACACGGCTCGAAATCGCACAGATCGTCGAGCGCGCGATCTTGCAGACTCACTTAAAAGCGCGGCCCATCAGGGACGCGACGCGCTCGAGCACATCGCGGTCACTTTCCGTAAACGCTTTTAGCTTCTCGCTCTCGACCGCGATGACCCCGACGACACGCTCCGACCGGCTCACGATCGGCACCACGATTTCCGACAAAGTGGTACCGAAGGTCGGGAGGTAACGAGGGTCCCGGCGAACGTCCTCCACCAGCACAGTCTGTCGAGATTCCGCAGCCGCGCCGCACAATCCCTGCGTCACCGGAAACCGCGGATAAGCCGGCGGATCGTCCCCGGTTCCCGCCACGATAATCAATTCGCCGCGCGCGATTTTGTAAACACCGACCCAGCGATAGCCGCGCGCTTCGCGGATCATCTCAGCCATTTCCTTCACCGCCTCAGGACCTTTTGCGCCGGCCAAGATAAACGCGCCGAGTTCCTGGAGCATTTTAAGGGTCGCGTCCATTCGAGGAAATACTTTGGCGCGGATATTTTACGAGCGCGAGAGAAGATCCTGATTTTCTCGATCAAACTCGGCGGTTTGTTCCATGATCAAATGCGCGAACTCCGGCTCCGTCCCGATCGCCCGTGCGTAATACAACGAGCGACCGTGGCGGTGATGCGGGTTTCGCCGAAACACGTCACCGTCAGCCAGCGACCCACTGGTCACCGCGCCTTCCGGTTCAATGTCGAGGAGAACCGGGATGTCCTCATAACTGTGCAATCCATCCGCGATGAAAAAAGGGACGACGACGACGTGCGCCGCGGAAGTCAGCTTCGCCCAGTCCGCGACCAGTGGAGGCTCTTCCATGTAAACATTCTGGACTTCGGCAAACCGGCCGAGTGCGCGAATCTTGTCCACCTCCCGCTTCGCCGCGACCGCGCTGTTGTCGTTCAACGAAGTCCCATGCCCCACGATCAATAGCGCGATGTCGCGCTCGGCCACACCGCGCGCGACTTCTTCAGCCCGGCGGATGAGCAGCTCTGTGACCGCGATGTGGTTCCCAACCGGCGCACAATAGTTCCAGACCTGGCCGCGAGCGCGCTCGGTGCGGGCGCCGGTCAACTCGAGTTCGCGGGGAAGAATGGTCTGCGTAAAATAGCCTTCGCTGATGAAATTTGGAACGACATAGACCTCTCGGATTTCCGGGTCTCGGAAAAACAAGAGTGCGTCACGCAGGCTCGGTTCCTCTTTCCAAAAGGCGCACTGCACGTCCCTGAAGACATCTTTCCGCCTGATCGCGGCGGCATGCGCGAGCGTCGGCGCGCTCGAATCCGGATTGACCGTCGAACCGTGACCGACAATGAGCAGCGCTTTCTCGTTCTGCACAGGACGAACGTTCGCTGGTCGCGCTTAAACGTCCAACGTCGAAACGCAAACTCTCCCCGGCCGCTTCGAAGTTGAGCGCGACGCGTTCGACGCTTACTTATCTTCATGCGTTTTCGCACTTACCAAAACACCGACCTGCGCGTCTCCGAAGTCGGCTTTGGCCTTTGGACGGTCTCCACCGGTTGGTGGGGCCAGTTCACCGAAGGCGAGGCACTCTCGCTCATGCATAAGGCTCTCGATCTCGGGATCACGTTGTTCGATGCCGCCGATACTTACGGAAACGGTCTGAGCGAAGAATTGCTCGCCAAGGCGTTCCCAAAGAATCGCGATGAAATTGTGATCGCGACGAAGGTCGGCTACGACTTCGTCACGCACGGCGAAACTCGCGGCCGCGGGCAACGCGAGATCCCACAGGATTTTTCCGCCGAAGCGATCGTGCGCGCCACCGACGCTGCGTTGAAACGGCTGAAGACAGACCGGATTGATCTCCTGCAACTGCACAACATCCGGATGGAACAGATCTCCGATGATGCTCTTTGGACGACGCTGGAGAAACTGAAAGCGAGCGGGAAAATACGCTACCACGGCATCGCCCTCGGGCCGGCGGTCGGCTGGCTTTACGAAGGGATCAACTGCATTCGCGAGCGAGAGGTCACGAGCGTGCAGCACATTTACAACATGCTCGAGCAGCATCCCGGCCGCGCGATGCAGGACGCTGCCACCGAAGCCGGCAAGGACACGATGTTCCTGATTCGCGTCACGCATTCGTCCGGAATGCTCGAGGGCAAATACACCGCCGAGACGGTCTTTCCGCCGAACGACCATCGCAATCACAGGCCGCGCAGCTGGCTGCTGAACGGCGTGAAAAAAGTGGATCGCCTCCGTTTCCTCGAGAGCCCCGACCGCACCCTAGGACAAGCGGCCTTGCAATGGCTCCTCGCCGACGACCGTGTCGCATCGACGCTACCGAATATTTACGAAGAGGCGCAGTTAATCGAATTCGCCAAAGCTCCCGACACGCCTGGCCTAACGAGTGATGAATTGGACGGGGTGGCCGAACTTTATGCCGAGAACTATGGCGTCGAGCGCGAAGAGGCGAAGTTCAAAGGCACGATGGAAGAGCCAGAGCCCGCCGCCCCGCGCGCGGAAACCGCGGCAGCGTAGCCCACTGTGCCTTCCGCACGCGTCCGATGCGGTGTGTGTTGCCTCGAACCACGCAAACATTCTCTCGGCCGATTCACAGCCGCCGACCTGGATGATCGTTCTTTTCGGACCTCGCGAACTCCACGGTCATCCTGAGCCGCGTAGACGGTGAAGGACCTCGCAAAAGCACGACCGTTCACAGCGAGCAGAACGGCAGCAACGAAGCCACGAGAGGAAATTGCTGCGGTTCCACCAAGCGAATACGCCGCCTGAATCGGAGAGGTCCTTCGTCGTCTGCGCGACTCAGGATGACGGAGGGAATGGATGCCTGCGCGCTTCAATCGGACGAATCGTCGCTATCGTCCGTCTGCTCGTCCGGTTCCGCCTCGGGCTCCGCACGATGCGCCCGCTTGCGTTCGCTGTTCGCAATCTGCGTCCCTTTGTAAACATCCTTCAAAACGCGCGCGATCATCGGCGCCGCGGCGGAACCGCCGTGCGCCTTGCTCCCGACATCGCCTTCGTAAAGCGCCGCAAACGCGTACTGCGGATGATCCGCCGGCGCGAAACCGCTGAACCACGCCGCGGTTCGTTCCTTGCTTTTCGGTCCCCACTGCGCGGTCCCGGTTTTGCCCGCGACGGATACATTGCTCATGCTTGCCTGGTGCGCCGTTCCAGCCGGTCCGTTCACCGCATCCACCATCCCGCGTCGCAGCTCCTCGACCGTGGTCGGTGACATGCCCAAGGTCCGTTTTTCGCGCACCGGAAACGCGGTCACGATCGCGTTATCGACGTTCTGCACGTGCTGCACGAGCCGCGTTTGGTAGAGCGTTCCGCCGTTGCCGATCACGCCCATCGCCTGTGCCATCTGCAGCGGCGTTACCTGCACATCGCCCTGCCCAATCGAGAGGTTCGCGACATCTCCGTTCAGGATTTTGCGGCCGTGGGTCGCCTTCATGTATTGGTCGTTAGGCAAACGTCCCTCAACCTCGCCGCGCAGCGGAATGCCGGTTTTCGCGCCGAATCCGAGCTTCGCCGCCCACTCCAGAATTGCGTCCGCGCCCGTCTTGATCCCGACTTGGTAAAACCACGTGTCGCACGATTCCGTTAAGGCCTGGACGAAATTCAAACTGCCCCGGTCCGTCTTCTTCCAATTGTGGAACGTGACGTTGCCGACCTGCAACGAGGGCGTGCATGAAAATTCGTCGTCCGGTCGAATCGTCCCACTTTCGAGCGCGGCGATCCCGACAGCGACCTTGAACGTCGAACCCGGCGGATATGAGGAGCGGAACGCGCGCGGCAGGAGCGGAATGTCCGGGTCGTCCTGCAGCGCTTTGAATTTCTCCGCGGAAATATTCGGCACGAACGCGTTCGGGTTGTAGGTCGGCCACGATGCCATCGCGAGGATGTCGCCATTGTTCGGATCGATCACCACAACCGCGCCGCGCTTGGCCTTCGCCTCGAGCGCCTGTTCCGCAAGCTCCTGGATGTGCAGGTCGAGCGTCGTCACCACGGTGTGCCCCGGCACCGGCGGAGCGACGATTTTCTCGGAGGTTTTGCGGCCGTCTTTGTCGAACGTAATTTGATATTGCCCGTGTTGCCCGGTCAGCACCTGATTGAACGTTTGCTCGAGCCCCTCGCGGCCTTCCGTCTCCGGCCACAGGACCTCATGGTTGTCGATGATGCCGTCCGGATTTCGTCCCGTCTTTCCGCTGTATCCGACAATCTGTCCCGCCACTTTACCCTGCGGATAAGTCCGCACGTAAAAGGGCCGCAGTGTCATCCCGGCCGGTAGATGGCTTTTGGTTTTGTCGTACTCGTCGCTGCTCAAATTTTGGGCGACCTCGAGCGGCAAAATCCCGCGGTTCCGATAATGCCGCTTGATCAGGTCATCAGAAATCTTCACCGGACGGCCGAGCAATTTTTCGGCCGCCTGAATTCGCTCGTGCGCGAACGCGAGGATCTGTTCGTCGGAAAACTCAAGCGGCGTCGGAAACGCGATCGCGAGATTGTAGCTGAGCTTGTTTTGCGCGAGCGGCGCTCCGTTGCGATCAACAATCTGACCGCGCGGCGCGGGGATATCGAGCGTGTAAGTGCGCGCCAGCTTCTGCGTCTCATAAGTCGGCACGATGGATTCGTCGAACGGAGCGGGCGGAGGCGGCGCGGGCGCGGCGTCCTTCTCAGGCTGCGCGCGACACACCGAAATGGTTGCGGTCGCGGTGATCAGCACCGCCGCCAAACCCCGGCGAGATCGCGAATTCATCGCGCCAATGTCGTGTCGGACCTTCGCGCGACAAGCAGAAACCTCGCGGTTACGTAGATGTGTCGCGACGACGCGTGTATTCTCCCGATCTCATGAATAACCGCCCCGCAGACGGACGAATAGATCTTCCGTCGATCGCGCATGACGCGATGATCAACGCCGGCTTCACGCCCGACTTTTCCCCCGAAATTTTGCAACAGGCCGCGAGT
>JALYZW010000324.1 GCA_030945725.1 Verrucomicrobiota bacterium
CCAGACGTCCGTGGTCCGCGGCGAAAACATCTGCGGCGGCATCACGCCGACGACGGTGTAGGGCTGGTTCGCGAAGGTGAGGCTGCGGCCGATCACATCGGGACTGCGCGCAAACAAACGCGCCCAGAGTTTATCGCTGATCACCGCGAGCTGCGGGCCGCCGACGCGGTCTTCTTCGTCGGTAAAGACGCGGCCGAGCTGCGGGTCCAATCCGATGACGCGGAAGAAATTCGCGGTCACGATCGCGCCGGAGACTTGCTCGGGCGCTCGTCGGTCGAGGCCACTGAGGTTGTACGATTCGCGCCGCGTGAGCGCAAGATTCTCGAACACGGTATTGTCGCGCCGCCAGTCGACGTAATCGGGAAATGACACCGAAATTTCCGGCATTTTTTGGTCGGTCTCCATCACGACCATGAGCCGGTCGCCATTCGGATATGGCAGCGGCCGCAGGAGCACGGCATTGACGACGCTGAAGATGGAAGCGTTTGCGCCGATGCCGAGGGCGAGGGTCAGGACGGCGAGAATCGTGAACCCCGGCGCTTTGCGGAGTTGGCGGAGGGCAAAGCGGAGGTCGTTCATCTTTGGCTGATGCTTTAGAGTTGCGAGGTCAGTTTTCCAGCGGCGCGGATCGTGATGCTGCCCGCGCCAGACCGGAGCTGGAGGGACTTGCCGCCGCCGTTGATCCGGCCGTGCAACGATTCGCCATCGCTTTCTTCCCCCGCAAAAGGCAGGTCACTAATCACGCGGCCTGCACTCGCCTCGGCATCGATGTCGAACGCCGCGTTCTCCGGAACGATGATGTCGATGCTGCCCGCGGAAGTTTCCAGCTGCACGTCGCCCGGGACCGGCGCGGCCAAGGTCGCGCGGACCGATCCGCCGGCGGTTCGGCCGGTGATGGGGCCGTTGATATTGACCAGTGTCAGTTTGCCGCCGCTCGTCTCAACCGTGGCTTCGCCGCTGAAATCCTGCACCGAGATTGACCCGCCGGAAGTGTGCGCTGCGATTTTCCCGCTCCCGCCGGCAGCATCGATGCCGCCGCCACTGGTCGAGACGGTGAGGGGACCTTCGCAGCCGTGGACTTCGACGCTGCCGCCGCTCGTCTTCCCGTTGAGCGTGCCGCGCAGTTGCCGGAATTTCAGTTTCCCGCCGCCGGTGTCGGCTTTCATCGTGCCGATCAAATCGCTCGCCGTAATGTTCCCGCCGCCGGTGCGCAATTGGGCGTCGAAACCTTTTGGGACCTGGATTCGGTAACGCGCGTCCATGTTCACGTGATGCCACGAGAATGAATTGGTGCGTTTATCCTGCCGGCGCGCGCGGACCGTAACGACGTTCCCTTCGTGCGTGATCGTAATTGGCGCCGCGGCGACGTATTCTTTTTCGCGCGCTTCATCATCGGAATCGATCTTCCGCTCCGCCTGGACATCGGCCTTGTTCTCGGCGCCCGCCGACACCTCGACGTTCCCGAACTCGACATCGACGATCAGCTTCCCGCCCGCGGTGACGTCGAGTTGCTGGCTAACGTTATCGGTCGTGAGCGCGGCAACTGTTGCGACACTGGAGACGAGGACAAACGCAGCGCGAGCGAAAGAACTTTTCGCGGTCGACAGATGCGCGTAGCGCAATTTCGAAGTCGATCTGGACTGTGAAAAAGAACGCACGCGAGAGGACCCTTTGCATCGCTTGTGCCACGGCGGCGACGCGTTTATTATTATCTGAAGGCGAAAGGGTTATGCGTCGACATGGAGCGACCACACCTTTCCGCATTTCCCGTCACCGGGATTTTGGCGTCCCAATTACGCGACAGCACCGGATTCGCTTGCGGCCGCTCCGAAGCGCATTCTATAACTTCAGCGCAATGGCGAATGACGAGCGCGGGCTTCCGCGAGACCCGACCCCAGTCGTCGGTGCTCCGACTGATGTATCGCCACTCGGCCATTCCATGGCCCAACCCGCGCACGAGCAAACCGCCGCCGAAACCGCTGGCCTAACGAACTGGCAGGTCATCGCGGCCACAGACAAGTTTCGCGAATTGCTGCGCGCGAAGCGGCGCTTTGTTGTGCCGGCCATGATCTTTTTCGTGGTGTATTATTTCGCGCTGCCCGTCCTGGTCGGGTACGCCCCACGCTTGATGGAGCGCCGCGTAATCGGGCCGGTGAACCTCGCGTATTTGTTCGCGCTTTCGCAGTTCTTCATGGCCTGGATCATCGCGTGGATGTACGTGCGAGCGGCGGCGCGCTTCGACCGGATGTCGCGCGAAGTGTTGGAACAGGAGCGCCTATGACCTCCCGCCAGGCCTGTCATCGCGAGCGGAGCGCAGCGGAGTCGAGGGCCCCGGTCGCGGAACCAATCGGTGTCGCCACGGGGTCCCTCGACTTCGCTCGGGATGACGGG
>JALYZW010000342.1 GCA_030945725.1 Verrucomicrobiota bacterium
CTTCCAGCTTGCCGAGTTGCCGCCAGCGCAAGCTGGAAGCTTGCGCTACTTTGAAGCGCTCGATGACGATCTGAATATCTCCGCGGCGCTCGGTGTTTTGTTCGAAACTATTCGTGAGACGAATCGCGCGCTCGACGAGGGAACGCTCAGCGCGGCGGCGGCGCGATCGTGGCTGGAATGGTGGGAGCAGATCGATCGCGTGCTCGCAATCACCGGAAGCGAAGCGTCAATTCCGGCGGAGATCACCTCGCTCGGCGAGGCCCGGGTTCAAGCGAGGCTTGCAAAAAATTGGCGCGCCAGTGATGAATTGCGCGATCAGCTGGCAGCTCTCGGTTGGCAAGCGCGGGATACGAAAGACGGACAGAAAATCACGCGGCGCGCCAGCAGTTGATCGACTACCGATGTTTGCGCCCGCTGATTACCTGAGCCTCGAGCACACCGCGCACGCGAAGCTTTTCGACAATCAGAAATACGTCTGGGACGCGCTCAAACAGATCGCGAGTTACCTGCAATTTCGGCTGAAGCCGGGCGTCCTCGGCGAGCTGGTGGGGAAGCCATTCATCAGCGACTCCGTGTTTATCGGCGCAGGCACGATTGTCGAACAAGGCGCGTTCCTCAAAGGGCCAGCGTGGATCGGGGAGAACTGCTACATCCGGAGCGGATGTTATGTGCGCGAGAACGTCGTCGTCGGCGATGACGTGGTGCTGGGGAACTCCTCCGAGTTCAAAAACTGCATTCTCTTCAACGGCGTCCAGGCGCCGCATTTCAATTACGTCGGCGATTCAATCCTGGGCTATAAAGCGCATCTCGGCGCGGGCGTGATTCTGTCAAACGTGAAGCTCGATCATGGCGAAATTCATGTGACCGCGAACGATGGAAACATCGCGACCGGCCTGAAGAAATTTGGCGCGATCGTGGGCGACCGGACGGAGATCGGTTGCAACGCGGTGATCAATCCAGGGGCGGTGCTGGGGCGTGATTGCATCGTTTACGCCGGCGCAAATTTCCGCGGTATGCTGCCGAATGCGAGCATTGTGAAAGTGCGCCAACACATTCAAGTGCTGACGCGGCGTGCGGTGGATGGAAACTGAGTTACGGCTCGGCGAGGCGCGGATGGGCAGGGATTCGAACCCTGGTTGCCTTGCGGCAAACACGCTTTCCAGGCGTGCGCATTAGACCACTCTGCCACCCATCCTTTTTTTCCTCGTGCTCGCAGGGAACCGATTCGCGCGAGCACGAATGCTAAAGCTGGAGGCGGCGGAACAGTTCGTCGAGCGGCAGTTGTAGCCCGATGTAGAACTCGCCGAATTCGCCGTAGACCGCGCTGACTTCATCGAAACGTATTTGATAGACGATGGATTTAATCTGGAAAGTGTCGCGCGCGAAGAGGGTCACGCCCCACTCGGCGTCGTCCAAGCCGGACGATCCGGTGATGAGCTGCTTTACTTTGCCTGCGTATTGGCGCCCGACGGCGCCGTGGCCGAGCATCAGTTTGCGGCGATCTTCGAAAGGGAGCGCGTACCAATTCCGATCTTCGCCGCGCCGTTTGCTCATGTTGTAAAAACAAACGACCGGCCAATCCGGTAGCGTCGGGTAGGTGCGCTCGTCCCGATAGTGTTTCATCCGCTCCTCGAATGTCGCCATGGCCGCATCAAATTCCGCCGAGCCGCGCACCACATGTTGTTCGCGCTCGATCGTCGCGGCGTAGTCATCGGCCGTGGTGCGATATTCACTCTCCTCGGTAAGCGACAGATAACTGTAAATTGGGACGAGAACGTCCGCGCCGAGCGCCTGCGAGAGGCGTTTCTCAAATTGATTCGCGGTCTGCAGATCCGGCGTGACCAACATAAACGCGAGATCCGCTTTCGGCGTGACGACACTGAGCGTGAGAAGCTGCGTCGAATCCGTGGCGCGGATTTCCTGGACTAACGCGGAGAGGAAAACTTTCGCCGCGCGCTGTTCATCGGCGTTCAGCAACTGCCACTGGCCATACTCGATCCGGTAAAAAAGGTGCAGACAATGCCAACCCTGCTCTGGGATCAGGGCCGGAATTTCGCTCATGGCGGGAGTGTCCGCGTCGGGGTGCGATGGGTCAAGGGAGCGGATTGTGTCGGCGAACTGGAAACGGGGCGGGCGCGTTCGCGGCTGTGACGGACTACGCATGATTGTCGCGAGTGGTGCGGAGGCAATGATTCGGCGGGTGATTGTTGCCAACTTACGGCGCGAACGCGCCGCCTGAATTGGAGAGGTCCTTCGCCGTCTACCGCGGCTCAGGATGACAGCGTGGTGGATTCGTCGCGTGGCATAGGGGACTGCGTTTCACCGCCCTTCACGCTGGCCGCGCTCGGCAGATGCGCCATGCAATATTCTTCGCCGCTGCTTGCGACGCGGAATTCGAGCGATGGATCAGTCAGCTCGGTCGCGCCGCAATTTGCGCAACGATGGAGCGATTCCTGTTCGCCGGGCGACGCAAGCTCAAAACGTTTCCGCCGCGTCGCCACTTCTTTCCGGTGACGCGCCGCGAAGATCAATTCCGGGCCGAAGAAGATGAGGTAATTACTGAGCGCTGCGATCAAAGCCATCCGATACGCATTCGGTCCGAAAACGAAGCCGTAGATGAGGAAGGCAGCCGAAATCCACGCGACCCATTTGATCTTAAGGGGCAGAATAAAAAACACGTAGATAACCTCATCCGGGTAGAAGCGGGCAAAGGCGAAGAAGAGCGCGGCGGTCAGCATGGCGTTCGAGAAATTACTGCCGAAAAGGAACGCGGCGATCGTCGTGCCGATCATGCCGACGAGGTAATAGAGCGTGACCCGGAATGCGCCCCACGCGCGCTCGAGTCCGTCGCCGATGAACCAGAGAAACCAGAGTGCGAAGACGAGCCAGAGGAAATTAAACGTCTGCGGCAGGAAGATGTAGGTGACGAGCCGCCACACTTCGCCGTGACGAATGCGAGCGGGATCCAGATTCAGGACGAGCCGGTAATCGGGATTCAAGCTGACGAGGACAAAAACGAGCGCGTTGAACGCGACGATGATGCGGATCAATCCCGGGATGGCGATGAAGCCGATGCGGCGTTCGAGGCGATCCAGGAAAGTCATCGCATACTCATCGTAGCGAGGTTCCGATCTGGCCCCACCGCGCGAGGCGGTTCGTTGACGTGACGGACGCGACCGCTACCGTGTCGCTCGTGACGGATTCCGCGCAAAAACGAACGCCGCTCTACGACGAGCACGTTCGCCTCGGCGCAAAAATGATTCCCTTCGGCGATTGGATCATGCCCGTGCAATACACCGGTATTATGGAGGAGCACCAGGCGGTGCGAAACAACGTCGGCGTGTTCGATATTTCGCACATGGGACAGCTGGTCGTCTCGGGCACGGGCGCGGGCGAATGGCTGAACCGGATGCTGACGAATAACATCGAGAAACTCGAAGTTGGCTCGGGCCAATACACTTTTCTGTTGAACGAGCGTGCCGGAATCATTGACGACCTGATCGTTTATCGCACACGACCGGAGCAATTCCTGCTTGTCGTAAATGCTTCGCGGACAGACGAGGATTGTGCGTGGCTGGCAGCGCACATTGCGCCGCAGGTGACGCTGGAGAATCGCAGCGCTGGCTATGGCGGACTCGCGATCCAAGGTCCGCGGGTGGCGGAACTTTTCCGGGAATTGCTCGGCGAGAAGTTTGCCTTGCCGCCGCGAAATACGATGACCGAGATCGAATTTGGCGCGATGCCGCTCGCGATCGCGCGCACGGGTTATACGGGCGAGGACGGCGTGGAAGTTTTCTTTGCAGCGAAGGATGCGGCGGCGTTTTGGGCAAAGGTGCTCGAGGAAGGGGAATCGCTCGGAATTCGCGCGTGCGGGCTCGGTGCGAGAGACACGCTCCGTCTCGAAATGTGCTACCCGCTGAACGGCAACGATCTCACGCCCGACCACAATCCGCTCGAAGCCGGACTGGGATTCTTTGTGGACTTGAGCAAGCCAGATTTCACCGGCCGTGACGTGTTGGCGAAGGCCAAGGAAGAAGGACTGAAGCGGCGCCTGGTGCCATTTCGCATGCGAGGCAAAGGTCCACCGCCGCGACCGCATTACGGTCTGTTTCGCGAGGGTGCGCGTCTCGGGGAAGTGAACAGCGGAACGTTATCGCCGAGTCTTGGTTATGGTATCGGGATGGCATACCTGCCGACGGAACACGCCAAGACCGGCACCGAACTCGAAGTCGAAATTCGCGGCCAGAAATTTCCTGCTATCATCGAAAAGAAGCCGCTCTACAAAAAATCATGAATGTTCCCGACGATCTACATTACACCGAGTCACATGAATGGGTGCGCGTGGAGGGCGACAACGCGCGCGTCGGCATTACTGATCACGCGCAGGCGGAACTGACCGACGTAGTTTTCGTGGAACTGCCGAAAGTCGGGGCGGAGGCGACCGCGCGCGGACAGATCGCGGTCGTGGAATCCGTGAAAGCTGCGAGCGACATCTACGCGCCGGTGAAGGGCCAGGTCTTGGAAGTGAACAAGGCCCTCGAATCGAACCCGGCCCTGATCAATACGGACCCTTTCGGCGAAGGCTGGATTTTCGTCTTGAAAATGGATTCGCCGGACGACGTGAAGCAGCTGAAGGACGCGGCCGCTTACCGGCAGGCCATCGGCTGATATTCGCCTAACGAGTCGTTACTTCGAGCTGGCGCGCGCGATTGCCGCCGATCAGGTCTTCGATCCAGTTTCCAAGCTCTTCGATGCGCATCGGGCTGGCCAGAAAACTGTAGCCGCTGATGACTCCGCTCGTCGCGATGCGTTTCCCGGCGGAGGCCGAACCGCTCAGGAACAGCACCGGCGTTTCTTCCAAGGTCGGGTTGGCAGCGAGATAGCGACTGCTCGCGGCGATCCCAGCCTCGGCATTCGCGCTATCGAGCAGGATGAGATCGGGCAAAAACCACGGCGCGGCGTGGAGGGCGAGGTTGTCATCGCGCTCGACTTTGACGAGAAACTTACCGGTGCTTTCGAGAGCGCGCCGGACGAGGTCGGTCAGGGCGGACTCGTGATCAACGAGCAGAATTTTCTTGAGGAAGGTCATCGCGTTTTCTCGCTCCCATAATTACTAGCATCGGATGTGCCACGGTCGGTTGGGAGGACTCGTTAGGTAGATGTATCGCCATGAAAGCTTTCAACGACTCCGAACGGCAAGCAATGACGGACGTGATCGTCACGCGGAGGACGTTCATGCGCGGCAACGCGTGTCGCCCGAACGAACCGATGAGGTTACGTCGGCTGCTTGATCGCAAGATAACGCGTGGCATCGATGATTGAATCCGACCGCCGTTATTCCTTAACTCGACCGCCGTCATCCTGAACCGCGGAGACGGGGAAGGACGTCGCCTATTCACGCACAGCATCCGCGTTGTGCCGCGGTAGCAACGACCCCGAGGCTTTCATGACGGCCGTGCCACCCGCGGGAGACCGTGGTGCGTGCGTGAGGTCCTTCACCGTCTGCGCGGTTCAGGATGACAGACGGTGTGCGTTCGCATTTGGGAGCCGGCAGCGCGCATGCTCGGAGTGACGTCACCGGGCGGCGTCAGAGCATCGAGGAAACGGTGTTGATTGTAAGCGCGAGGATTACGGTGTTAAAAGCGAATGCGAGCATGCCGTGGATGAGCACGAGTTGCCGAAATTCGCGCGTGGTGATTTGGACGTCGGAGACCTGGAAGGTCATTCCGATGACGAACGAAAAGTAGGCGAAGTCCATGTAATCCGGAAGTCGCTCGCCGGGAAACTCAAGGCCGCCGGCGTGACGATCGGTCTCGGCATCGTCGTCATCGCCGTAGAATTTGTGTGCGTAACGAAGTCCAAAAACGGTGTGGACGAGGCACCACGACGCGACCACCGCGAAGAGGGTGAGGAGGAGGTGAAAGGTGAAATGCGGGCGCGGCGTTCCCTTGTTTGCGTAGAACAGAAATCCGACCGCGAAAAGGCCGGCGCAGGCCGCCAGGACGACAAAGACGAAGATGACGGTGCGGCTCACGTCCTGGTCGCGGGCGCGGGAGCGGAGCTTCGCAGGCGGCGTTGTTACGATCGTGAGCCAGGCGAGCGCCAGCACGCAAAACGCGAAGGCGTCCCACGTCGCGATCGAACGGGTGGAATCCGAGACGCGCCCACCCAAAGTCGCCCACGTGAGGCCGGAAAGTGCGAGCGAGATGATCAGCCGATGACGCGCATCCTGCTTCGCAATCCAACTCAGCGGCGTCGCCATGTTGCTCCACTAAGGCCGGCGGAATTAGGGCAGGCAAGCTTCATTCGCGCCCCCAAGGCGTGCGCAGAGCGCCATTACAAACGAGGCGCGCTAGCCAAAGATGCCGATATTCGGATGCGCGAAACGTCCGATGTTCGGTAGCACCGTCGGCATGTCGGATGCACTCACGCCAAACCAGCTGGCCATGGTGGCGGAGAATTCGTCCACGGAAGTTGTCGGGATCCAGCGGCCCTGGCCCGTGTCGTCCGGGCCATTGACGGCGAGCGTGGGGAACGTGCCAAACAATCGTCCGCCCTGCACGGCGCCGCCCATCGCAAACTGGTGGCTCCCCCACCCGTGATCGGAGCCGGAACCGTTCGTCGGGAAAGTGCGGCCGAAGTCGGAAGCAGTAAACGAGGTCACCTGTTGCGCGACACCGAGCTCGACCGTGGAGGAATAAAAAGCACTTAGCGCCTGGCTCAATTCGGTGAACAAGTTCCCCTGTCCAGTCAGCTGATCGCCGTGCGTGTCGTAGCCACCGACCGAGCAGAAGAAAATCTGGCGTTTCATTCCGAGGTTGTTTCGCGCCGCGATTAATTTCGCGATCATGTTCAGCTGTTTGCCGAGTCCGGTGGTGGGGAAAGCGGTTTGCAAGGCAGGAAGGCCGGCGAGGGCCGAAGTCAGCAAATCATTCGCGGCGATCGCGCGCGTCACGGTGTCGGAGTAGGCCTGCTCGAAGAGGTTGTTGTGCGGTTGGGCGAGCAGGTCCTTGAAAGCCTGGAACCGGATGTTCGCGTTCGCGCTGCCATCGAACCCGCTCAAGCCGAGACTGCCATCGGGCGAAACGCTGTAAGGCAAAACAGTATTGCCTACTTCGAAGGTATTGGTGCCGGCGATCGAGATCGAAAGCGAAATCTTCGAGTCGCCATTTAACGAATGAAGCATGTCCGCCATGCGGCCGCCCCAACCCGTTCGCGAGACCACATCCGGCACGGAGGTTTGCCATTGGACCGATTGATCCGCGTGCGAGAAAAGTTGCGGCGGAACGGCCGCACCACCGGCGAGATATTGCGCGCGCGTGACTGGCGCGACGAGGGTGCCGACGTTGGCCACCACGCCGAGATGTCCCTGGTTAAAGAGGCTCTGGAGTTCCGGCAAATTCGGGTGGAATGCGAAATCGCGTCCGTCGCCGCCCTGCAAGGTCAAGGGCAACAAAGACGCCTGCGGAAGTGCGAGCACGCCACGCGCGGCGGCATAGGAGGCGTAGCCGTTCGCATCATGAGGAATGATGAGATTGTTCGCGTCATTGCCACCGAAAAGGAACAGGCAGATCAGCGCCTTGTAATCGCCGGTGTCGGGGATGGTCGCGGCGCTCAGCCGGCGCAGATCGAAGATCGTGTTGAGAATCCCGGTGGTAGTGAGGGCGGCGCAGGCGGCCTGCCGGATAAACGTGCGGCGAGTAGGCGAATACATAGCTATTTCTCGATCACGAATTCAGGTGAGTTCACCACCAGGTAGAGCGCGGTCTTGACGCGTTCGGCCGGGTTGGTGGCCGGGATCTGGTTGACGGCGTTGATCAAGGTAGTCTGCATCGCGGGCGACATCCCGCCGGCCATGAGCAGGGAGTTCAGGTGATTGACCAGCTGGGTGGGATCGGCCGCGAGCGTCTGCTCGTTCGCGAGGTTCAGGGTGACCTTATCCGTGGAAGGCCCGAGATAACCGTAGATCGCGTTCCGCAGATAGTTTGCCGTCGAGACGACTGTTGTTTCCGTCGTAATTTCGAATTCAGGGCTCCTCAATCCCGCGAGCGTGATCGCGCCCGGGGACTCATAGTCAGGCGAGAAGAAATTGAAGACGGTGGGTGAATGCATCGCTTCCTCCGCGAAGGCGGCGTCGGCGCCACGGATCGAGAATTTGCCGTCCGCCGATGACGCACCCAAGCCGCGCAACAGAGTCGTCAACCGGAGAACTGGCTCGCGTTGTTTCCCCGCGCCCTGATCGGTGCGGGCGAGACCACGCGCATCGTAATCGGTGAGGATCGCGCGCACGACTGCCTTTAGATCCCCGCGCACGCCCTGGCCATTGTTGTTGAACACGGAGGCCACGCGGTAAACATACCCGGGACTCGGGTTGCTCGTGACCAGGCGCTGGATCAGCTGCTGACAGATGTAAGGCCCGACGTTCGGGTGATTGAAAATGGTGTCGAGCGTGATCTGCAAATCCTGCGCGGCGCTCCCGTTCGCCGGGACGAGGACGCCGTTCAGGATCGTCTTGGCATCGAGCGAATGGTGAGTGGCGACGTTCACCATCGGGTTCCGGTAATCATGGACACCGCCGGGAAAGAAAACCGGAGTGCCGGTTTGCGCGTAGGTCCAGCCGGTGAAGACCGCGGCGGTCCCAAGAATCGCGCCTTGATCGTAGGTCGGAATGGGGAAGCCACTGGAGTTCAGGGTCAGACTTCCGTCGAGGTTCAGCTGGTAAAGGCCGATCGAGAACAGCTGCATGATCTCGCGCGCGTAGTTCTCGTTAGGCAAGGTGCCCTTGGAGGGATTGGCCTTGTCGTTCTGCAGCATGTTGAGGTACGCGCCCATCGCCGGGTTGAGCGTCATCTCCTCGAGAAGCTGCCGGTAATTTCCGAACGCGTTCCGCACCAGCACGTCGTAGTAAGCGGGTAAGGCAAACGGCTTGTTCCCCAAGCCAGCGCTGTTCAGCGAGACGACCATGATTTCACTCAGCGCGAAGGCGACGCGCTGACGCAATTGGTCCTGCCCCGCGATCGCGTAGGTCCACCACGCGTCATTCGTTTGAGTGATTGAAGGCTGCATCGGCGTCGCGCCGGGCGCGGGCGTCGGGAACGCAGCGACGGCCGCGTCAACAAAGGCAAGGTGCGAGGATGCCGGCACGTTGAACTGATCGTTCAGGAATCCGTCGAAGCCCTGGTTTTGCACACCCGCGATCAGCGCATCGGTTGCGCCGAAGGTGGATTGGGTGAGAAAACGCGCCGCGTCGCGCGAGGTCGGTGGACCAGGGGCAAGCGCCGGCGGCGGCGTGGGGACGGGCGCAGTTTGGGCGCCCGTTGAAAGATGGAAGAAGCCGTTGATCTCGCCAGCCGGATAAGCGGCGGTGTGGACGTTCACATAGGTGCGGCCAGACTTAATCGCGTTCACGATATCGGCGACGCTGTTGTTCCCGGTCGGCGCAAACACCCAAATGTAAGTGCCGTCGGGCTGCGGCGTTGCGGCGTCGATGTCGAACAGAATGCCACCGCTTTGCCCTGGATCCGCCGGGCCATGAATGTGCATGCCGGTGATCGGGCCGGTGAGATTCGAATACTCCACCGTGATGATGGCGTAGGTCCCATCCGCGGAGAGGCGGAGCGTGGAGGTGCCGGAACCATGGCTCGTGCCCGTCCCCTGCGGACGCATCTGGGTCAGATATAAGGTGGAACCATCGGCCTGTGGCGGCTGATCGAGATCGTAAAACTCGACCAGCGCGATGCCGGTGGTAGAGCCGGCTCCGCGCACGATTGCAGTGTAAAGTCCGGGCGCTAACGAGGCGACGATCGCAGGCTCGCGCGGGTCGGTCGGGGCGAGGCTGCTCGCTTCAATCTCCTGCCGCTGGGTCGACTGCCAGTCGTCATTTTGCGCGAGCAAGGCGCCGTCGGCGTCGTGAAGCTCGAGGTTTGGGTTGGATAGGCTATCCGGGATCGGTGTTCCGTTTAAGAAAAGCGAAGGCCCACGTGCGCGGGCGATCATCTTTTTCGGAGCGTCGCCGCGGACGATGAATCCGCCGATCATCACGTTATCGCCGGCAAGCACGTTGCCGCGGGTGGACAGGTTCCCCAGCCGCGCGGACGCCCCGTCGCCATCGAGATCGTAAAGTTCGACCAGTCCCACGCCGGTCCCGTTATTCATCCCGCGCACGATCGCGGTGTAGCTTCCGGGAGCGAGACTGGTGATGAGGGCCGACTCCAGGTCGCTCTTCGGCGCAAGTCCGGCGGCGATGATGGCGTCCTGCTGCGTCGTGCGCCAATCATTGTTCGACATCAGGAGCTTGCCGCTGGCGTCGTGCAGTTCTAGAAAAGGATCGGCCAGCGCGCCAGCCACAGGCACTGAAGGACCGATCGCGCGCAGGGCGATCTTCTTTTGCCCGGTGCCGGTGACGATGAAGCCCGTGATCAACACGTTGTCGCCGGTTTGCACCACCATGCGCGTTGAAATGTTGACCGCATTTGAGATCGCGTGGGCCGGTGCGGCGAGCCCACCAATGGCAAGAAGCGCGAAGACGAACGCTGCCGTGCGCTGGCGCAGGAAAATGTTCATAAAGAATTCGGCAGCCGCCCGGCTGTGGAGGGAGCGAAAAGCGGCGATTTGTGCGTGTTTAGGCAGCAGAAATCGCACCATGGAACCGTTCTTCATAGTTATCCGAAAAGCCGCCCTTCCGGCAAGACGAATGACAGCCGATCAACCGTTTTGGTTACAGGAAGTCGCTCTTTTTTCTGCGATGCCCTATGCTTAATTGAGAACCCTCTCATGGCGACCCATCCGAAAAAGCCGAACGACGCGCCAAATTTCGAGCAGGCCATGGATCGCCTCGAGAAGATCGTCGATGAGATGGAATCCGGAACGATGATGCTCGAAGAGCTGATCGTGCGTTACGAAGAAGGGATGAAATTGGTCGGCGTCTGCCAGGAACGGCTGGCCAGCGCCGAAAAACGAATCGAAATCATCACCCGCAATCACGCGGGCAAAACGGTGGTGAAAGATTTTGATGCGCCACCCGATAGCGAGATGGGACTCGCGGAATCGAAAGACAAAGAGAAAAATGAAAACGACGAAGTCCGACTCTTCTGAGAGCGCGGCGCCGGCGCGCCTGCTCGATGGCGTGCGATCGCCCGCTGATATCAAGGCGCTGCGCGAGGAGGACCTGCCGCAGCTCGCGCAGGAAGTGCGCGACGAGCTGGTCCGCGCACTTTCGCAGACCGGCGGACATCTGGGCCCGAACCTCGGCGTCGTGGAACTGACGATCGCGCTCCACCGCGTCTTTAACACGCCGAAGGACAAGTTCGTGTTCGACGTGAGCCACCAGGGTTACGTGCACAAGATGTTCACCGGCCGCCTCGATCGGATCGATACGATGCGGCAATACCAGGGGCTGAACGGTTTT
>JALYZW010000343.1 GCA_030945725.1 Verrucomicrobiota bacterium
GTTCCAGCTCGTGAACGCGAACTGCAAAATCTACACCACCGCGAAGGCAGATCTCGTTTCGCCGAAAGACGCGTTCGCGCTGCTCGGCGAGGCGGAAGTGCGCGCGAAATGGGAGGTCGAGCCCAGCCTGATCGGCGATGTCCTGGCGATCGCAGGGGACTCGGTCGATAACATTCCTGGGGCCGGAATCGGCCGGAAAGCGGCCGCCGCGCTTCTCCGTGAACACGGCACCCTGGAGACTCTGTTAAACAACCTCGAGGCGGTCAAAAGCGTCCGTTCACGCGAGAAACTGACTGCCGCACGAGAGCAGATTCTGCAGAACAGAAAGATGGTCGAGCTGGATTGCTCGACCGGTCTCCCAATGCCGATCGACGCTTTGCGCATTGAGCCGGATTATCCCGAGCTCATCGCGGCCCTCGAGAAGTGCGAATTCAAATCGCTCCTGCAGGAAGTGCGCGATGAAGCGGAAAATCGCGGGGTGCCACGTCAGGCGGATCTCCTGTTGTAGATAACTTTCTTGAAATTCCGGAAATATTTTCGAACGGCACGCTTGCTTTGCTGTCGAATGTGACAGGTTAAGGCGATTCGGGCGGCCGCACGGTTCTCGTATTTGGTTTGTTTCTCCTGCGTGCGCTGCCCGAATCTTTTTGTACGGGCCTGCTCAGCCGAAGGCCGAACAATTTCCGTAGCGGCGGGCCCGCTCTCTCCCTAACGTCGGCGACGCAGAGGCATGGAAGCTCCGTCGCAGATTCACGATCCGATCACCATCGCGCTCGCCGAGGACATCGGCAGCGGTGATCTCACAACGGAATTTTTTGTGCGGCCACGGCTGCGCGCCTTTGGCCGGATCGTCGCGCGCGAACGAGCCATCGTGGCCGGTGGAGAAACCGCGGCGGAAGTTTTTCGGCGGGTCAATCCGAAGCTCAAGGTCGAGGTTCTGCAGCCAGACGGCGCCGCACTTCTCGGCGGCGAAAGCGTGTTGGAAGTGCGCGGTGAAGCGCGCTCGATTTTAACGGCGGAGCGGGTCGCGTTGAATTTTCTCCAACGCTTGAGCGGCATCGCCACGTTGACCCGCGAGTTCGTCGAGGCAGCCGGCAAATCGAACGCAAAGATTCTCGATACGCGGAAAACGACCCCGGGTATGAGGGCACTGGAAAAGGCGGCCGTGCTCGCGGGCGGCGGGCAGAATCACCGCCTCGGATTGTACGACATGGTGCTGGTCAAGGATAACCACCTTTCGACCGGCGGCGGCTTCAACGGCCTGGAGCGCGTCATCCAAAAGATTCGCAAAGAACGTCCCGAGATCCGCATCGAACTCGAAGCCGACCACCTCGATCAGGTGCGCGAATTTCTGAACATCGATGGCGTCGATGTGATCCTGCTCGACAACATGAAACCGACGACCATGCGCGAAGCGGTCGCGCTCGGAAAAGGCCGGGTGAAATTTGAGGCGAGCGGCGGCGTCACGCTGCAGACAGTGCGCCAAATCGCGGGAACCGGCGTCGATTTCATTTCCGTGGGCGCGCTGACGCATTCCGCGCGCGCGATCGATTACTCTTTGGAAATGACGAATGTCGGCGGCTGACGTGGCGATCCTGCGCGCTCTGCGCGAGCAACCCACGCGGCCCACCCGCGCCCTCGATCTCGCGAACCGTGCGGCCCTCACGACAGGCGAACTCGCCGACGCGATCGCCGATCTTCGCGCCGCGGGTTATGCGATCGGCGAGCCGGAGAATGGCACCTACCTGTTTGGCTCGGCGCCGGATCGGCTGATTGCCGGCGATCTCCGTGCCGGGATCGACGATGGGTTAATCGGCGGTCAGATCATCGTGCTCGAACAGACCGGCTCGACCAACGAATTTCTGCTGGCGATGGCAGGCCCGCAAATCGCCGAAGGATTTGTCGTTTTCGCGGAAGAGCAGACCGCTGGCCGCGGACAACACGGGAAGCGTTGGGCTTCGGCGGCGCGGCGCGGACTTTGGTTTTCGATTCTGCTTCGGCCGCGAATTTCGCTCGCCGAATCGGCACGCCTCACGAGTTGGATCGCGGGCTGCGTCGCCGACACGCTCGGTCGCGAGTTTTCTCTTCACGCATCCGTGAAGTCGCCGAACGATGTTTATATTGGCGACCGCAAAGTGGCCGGGGTGCTGGTGGAGATGCGCGCGGCGGAGAAATCGCACTTCGCGATCGCCGGCATCGGAATCAACGCCACCCAGCAGATCGAGGATTTCCCGCCGGAGTTGCGCGAAACAGCATCGTCGCTCGCCATGATCTGCGGGCACCCGATCGATCGGCGCGATCTCGCAGTCGCGGTGCTGCGGGACCTCGACCGAACCTACCGCGAAATCTTCGTGGCGTAGTCGCGCAGGGCGCGCAGCTTCTCGAGCGCTCGACCGCTCTCGATCTGCTCCCGCGCGAGTTCGACCCCGGCGCGAATATCGTCCGTCAAACCGGCCACCACGAATCCGGCGCCGGCATTGACCAAGGCGAGATCGCGTTTCGCGCCGATGACGCTGCCATTCAAAATTCCGACGACGGTGGCCGCATTCTCGCGCGCCTCTCCGCCTTCCAATTCCGCCGCGCGGCCGGGCGGGACGTCCAGCCATCGAGTATCGATCACCGCGGTGGTGATCCTGCCGGCGGCCAGCTCGGCGAGAGTCGTCGGCCCGGCGGTCGACACATCATCCATCGGGTCGCCGTTTTCCGTCGCGCCGCAGACGATCCACGCGCGTTCGCCGCCGAGCCGACGCAGCACCTCCGCGAAGGTGCCGGTGAGGCGCGGGGCGAAAACGCCGATCAGCTGGCGCGTCGGACGCGCGGGGTTCAGGAGAGGCCCGAGCAGA
Organism: Verrucomicrobiota bacterium; assembly: GCA_030945725.1. Lineage (GTDB taxonomy): Bacteria > Verrucomicrobiota > Verrucomicrobiia > Chthoniobacterales > UBA10450 > JALYZW01. Next base: position 2,844 of record JALYZW010000343.1, read on the forward strand.
TTAAAAATCGTGCGCTGTTTGTCACGCGCGAGACGTTCTCGCATGCCCGCGATGGCGCGAAACGCCGGATGATATTGCCGCGCGTAGAGGAAACCGACGCCGAGTCGCTGGACACACTGTTTCAAATCCGGCGGCGGCAAATCGATCGGGACGCCGAGCGCCTCGATCACATCCGCGCTGCCGCAACGCGAGGTAACGCTTCGGTTCCCGTGCTTCACCACGACCGCGCCGCCGGCCGCGAGAATGAACATGATCGTCGTGGAGACGTTGAATAGATCGAGCCCGTCGCCGCCCGTGCCGCAGACGTCGATCAGCGGGCCGTCGACTTCTTTCGGATCGATCCCCGGATTAACCGCGCGTTCGATCAGCCGCTCTACGAAGCCGGAGATTTCGTCCGCACTCTCGCCTTTGCGGTGGAGGGCGGTCAGAAAATCCGCTTTCGTTTCGTCGTCGTCGCGTCTCCCCGACAAGAGCGACGTCACGGCGCGATGCACCTCGGACGGCGTGAGATCGAGGCCGGCTCGCAGTTTCTTGGTGAGCGCGATCATCGTAGACGCCGTCCGTCGCCGCGCTGGACTACCCTTTCTGTGAAGTCATTTCCCCCCACCAACTCCGATAAAGCTGTGGCGAGATTTCGGACGGCTTGATCTCGCTCCGGCCGCCCCAGAATACGTTCGTGTACGTGACCGGAATGCCGCAGGCGGCGAGGTGTTCGTCGATCGCACGCTTGTGTTCGAGCAGCAGTTGTTTGTCCGTGCCATGGGCGACGGCCATGATGTTCACATTGCGAAACTCCGGCCCTCCTTCGCGCCAGTAGCAATGGGTTAGAATCTGATGACGTCCGACTTCGCCACCTGCCTCGACCTCGCGGCCGGACGGAACCGCCCAGTGGAAGAGCCCGTTGAAACGCGTCACCCGCACGCCGCCGGTGGAGGGTTTCACATGCTCGAGAAAAGTGGAAAACCGGCCGATTACTTTTCGGGCGTTGAGCGATTCCGCGACGCGGTAAAATTCATCAATCGACACGCCCGCCTCCGCAGCACGCGCTTCCCACGGCGACGGCGCAATTTCTTCCGGCGTGAATTCGCGCTTAAGGGCGACGAGGACCTTCCATTCCTCGTCGTCTAATTTCACCACGCGGGTCGCAGCCATCTCGGCCGGCGCTTCCGCCCTGCTGCCGGGTGCAATCGTCTTCCGGCGCACGTGACCGACGCCGAGCGTGAAAATTCCTTTCGCCGGCATGAGGCGGAAATGATCCGCGCCGACTTTCTCGGCGAGCAACTCGCCATGTTTCTGCAGCGAGAATCCATGCGGCACCTTCAGCGTGGTCCAGAGCTTGTATTCGGAGCCCGGCGTCACACTGTCGGTCGAGCGCAGCACGACATGGCCCGAGAACGGATCGCGTTGGAACATAAAATCAAAGGCCGGTTCGAGCCGATCGGGCGCGACTTTCCAGGCGACGAGCGCGCCGTCGGCCAGGTTCGTGGCGAGCAGCGTCTGTCGGATCCGCCGGATGGTGCCGGCACGCAGCATCGCCGCGAGACGACCCATGACTACGTCCGGGGCCACGCCGGAACGTTCCGCGATCTCAGCAAATGGCTCGCGCACAAAGCCCGCAATCTTGTCCTCTGAAATGGAGAGAATCCGGGCATTGAGAGGTTCGTCGTGTTCGACGGGCAGCATCGAGGTTGTTGTACCGGCCACGGTATCTCTTGTCTACGATGAGGTCGGGCCGTGCGCATCGAAAGCTTTTGGCCCCCGACGCGAACCTGCGGGCGGTGACTAATCATTGAAGGGGCTGATCTATCCATCAACCCGTTTCAAGATCGATTCCGGGACTTTCAGGGCACAAAGTATGCTGCCTTTACGAGGTCCTTACGCAGCCGCGTCACTCCGTTAATTCTGGAGCAAAAGAATTACGTTCCTTACAAAAAATCCGTTGCGCTTAGCGCCAACTCTGCGAATTTACGCGCCCGTGCGAAAATCTCTCCTCTCGATCCTCTGCTCTTTCGTCGCCGCAGGATTATTTCTCTCCGAGCGCTCGCCTGACCTGGTTCAACCAGCTGCCTCGCCCGAGTTTGTCTACACCACCCCGTCTGGGGCAGTGGAGTCCGTTCCGTTGGTCGACGATTCGGCGAAGCGCAAGCTGACCCTGCCCGTCCCGACGGTCGATCCGCTGCTCGTCCGCGCTGCCACGATTGCGCAGGAGCGGGCAAACGCGCATTCGAAATCCCTTTGCTGGCGGTATGTAAAAGATGCGCTGCTCGCCGCGGGCGCGGTGAGTTCACGGCCCGAAACCGAGTTCGCGAAGCAAGCTGGCGATGAGCTGGTGCACAAATTCGGCTTTCAGAAGCTCCCCATCACCGACCCGTATGCTGCCCCCGTAGGCGCCGTCCTCGTCTATGATGCAAAGGGTGCGCCTGGCCACGTCGAAATCCGCACGCCGGATGGGTTCGTGAGTGATTTCCGCGCCAAGACGCCGTCACGCCGGCCTTTGCTCGGGGTTTACACGAAAGCGTAGCGCAGCGGACAACGCGCGGGGCATCGTCGTGAAGCGGTTCCACGTTGTTCGCGAGCGGTTTGGCCGAACACCGCGTTGACATCGCCTCGCATCGGCGGCAAACGCCTGACGATTGAAAGCGATCTTCTTCGACGCCGCAGGGACGCTGTTTGAGCTGAACGGCAGCGTCGGTCATCACTACGCCACGGTCGCGAATCGGATCGGCTTGGCCTGGGAGGCGGACGCGCTCGACGCAGCATTCGTGAGGTCGTGGCGAGAAATGCGGGCTCGCCCGGCGACCGGCCGACCACGCGACGACGACGACAAACCATGGTGGCGCGAGCTCGTCGGTCACGTGATTGATCAGGTCGCGCCTGCCACCCGCGAGCTGGATCGCGATAACTTCTTCGAGATCGCCTACGAACATTTCGCGGAAGCGGGCGTCTGGAGGCTTTATCCGGAAGTACTCGAAGTGCTTGGGCAACTCGAACCGCACTTTCATTTAGCCATCGTCTCGAACTTCGACGGCCGTCTCCGCATGATTCTCGAAACCCTCGGCGTGGCGAAGTTCTTCCGACATGTCTGCCTCTCGAGCGAACTCGGCGCCGACAAACCGGATCCGCTAATTTATCGGCGCGCGCTCGAACTCGTCGGCGTACCCGCGGCCGATGCGCTGCACGTCGGCGACGATCCGGTGCGCGACTGGCGCGGCGCGGCCGCCGCCGGCCTCAAATTCTTTCCGCTCGATCGCCCGCGCAATAGCTTGCGCGGTCTGCTGATCGATCCCCATCTCTGTGGGACCGACAGCTTGCGCGCGCCGAGCAACTAGCTTAAAACCGTAACCGCTCCGCGGGTTGGTAGCTCAATGGTAGAGCAGCGCCCTTTTAAGGCGTTGGTTGTGGGTTCGAGTCCCACCCGACCCATGCCATTCCGGAGAGACGCCGCGACGTTTGGTTATCATGACCCCGGATCTTCGCCGGAATAATACTCGACCGCCGCGCCGCCTTTGATGACCTGTTCGTTCACGCCATCGTTTACCATCCATTTGTCGCTGTCGGGGTAATAGCAACATTCACCGACTGTGTTGTCCGCGATCACGTAATAGATCAGATCGTCCGGCCCCGGATTCCGTATCTCGTGCGCCTCGCCCGGCGGGAAGAAAAACGTGTCGCCCGCTTCTGCGATGGTGTTGCCGTTTGCGTCCCGTACGAGCGCTCGACCGGACACGATCAGGTAAAGTTCCGACTCGGCGGAGTGCACGTGATACGGACATCGCGAAGCTCCGGCCGGCAGTCGATACGACGACAAATCAAATGGATGCTGCCGCAAGCGATCGCTGGATTTTGGATCGCGCCCGAGCGCGACGGAGATTTGTTTGAAGTAAGCGTGGAACTTGCCGGTGGGCGATCGGCGTTCCTCTTCCTTGATTTCGGTGAGGTTGATCTTTCTCATCGCTCAGTTTGCCGCCGTTAGTGCGGGAGCCGCGAAACGTGGCCCGCAGCGAGACGCCAGCTGTTGTCCACCTTCACGAGCGTGTCGGTGAATTGCACCAGCACGTCGATCGCTTTGCCGTCCGCCGTCCCTTTCAATTTCGTTTTGCCCGTGACGATCGCGGCTGTCCCGCCGTATGTGCGCACCTTCATCTCTTCGTTTTGAAATACGTCGTAATGGACCTTGCCGGACCTCGCGTCCTGCAGATCGTCGGCCTTGCCGGTGATCTGACCTTTCGAGTCGGTTAACGTGTAGTCATCGGTCAAAGCGAGCGCGATTGCATCGGCATCGCCCCGCTGATAGGCAGCGCACCATTCCTGCTCGAGCCGAAGAATTTGATCAGACTCGTTAGGCGAGACGTCGGCGGCAAGGGCCGCGAACGGGATCGCGAGGAGAAACAACACGACCGGGCGAGAGTTTTTCATGCGCCCGAGCGTAGCGGGATGACGGCGGATTGTCGCGCATGATTGGCGACTCTTCGGCATCGCTTTCCCCAGTCGAATGCGGATAGCGTTTTGTCCGATGAAAGCACGCAAAGCCGCCGTCGCGTTCATCTTCGTGACCGTCGCGCTCGATATGCTGGCGATCGGTCTGATCGTCCCGGTCCTGCCGAAACTGGTCTTGAACTTCGTCGGCGGAGACACCGCGACGGCCGCGAAATGGTTCGGCATTTTCGGCACGGTCTTCGCGCTGATGCAGTTCCTCTTCTCGCCTGTCCTCGGCGTATTGTCCGATCGCTTCGGCCGCCGTCCGGTGATCCTGCTCTCGAATCTCGGGCTCGGCGTGGACTACGTGGTCATGGCGCTGGCACCCACGCTCGGCTGGTTGTTCATCGGGCGGATCGTTTCCGGAATCACCGCGGCGAGCATCGGCACCGGAATGGCTTACATCTCTGACGTGGTGCCAAAGGAGAAGCGTGCGGGCGCTTTCGGCATCATCGGCGCGGCGTTCGGCGTGGGCTTTATTCTCGGACCCGCCCTCGGCGGTTTTCTCGGGAACAGCGATCCGCGGCTGCCGTTCTGGGTCGCCGCCGGTCTAAGTCTGCTCAACTGGCTTTACGGCGTATTGTTCGTGCCCGAATCGCTGCCGGCGGAGCGCCGGCAAAAATTTACCCTGCGCCGCGCGAATCCGATCGGCTCCCTCGTTCTGCTGCGGTCACACCCGGAATTGTTTCGCCTCGCGACGATTCAATTTTTCGGCTACCTCGCGCATCAAGTGTTCGATGTCTGGGCGCTTTACGCGATCTACCGCTACGCGTGGCACGAAACGCGGATCGGGTTGTCCTTCGCCCTCGCCGGCGTGTGCACGGTCGCGTTTTCCGCGGGCCTCGTCCGGCCGGTGGTGGCCCGGCTGGGTGAGCGCCGGACCCTTTATCTTGGCCAATTTTGCGGAGGCGTCGGCTTGCTCATCGCCGCCCTCGCGCGGACCGGCGGCGTTTACATGGGATCGATTCCCGTGATCTCAATCTGGAATATCTCCGGCCCCGCCGCGAACGGCATGATGACCCGGCGCGTCAGCGAGCGTGAGCAAGGGGAACTGCAGGGGGCCATCAGCAGTCTGCGATCCGTCGCGGTTCTGCTC
>JALYZW010000005.1 GCA_030945725.1 Verrucomicrobiota bacterium
CAGCACCGGCGGCTATAACAGCGGCAGCAGCTACAACACCGGCTCCGCGGCGTCGACTAACGCAAGCGCGTCGCCGGCGATGTCCGCTTCACCGAGCGCAACCGCTTCGATGAGCGCAAGCCCGAGCGTTTCCGCCACCGTGAGCCCAAGCACAACTCCAAAGGCGACCGCGACCCCGAGCAGCACGGCATCGACGAGTTCGACGCCGAAAGCTTCCCCGAGCGCTTCGACCTCGGCCGCCACGTCGGCCAGCGCACGTCCTTCGGCGAGCTCGAGCGCGTCGGCCAGCACTCCGTCGAAAACATCGGAGGCGAGGAGCAGCACGCCGGCTTCTGCGACGCACAAGGCGGACAACGCAGCGGCGAAAACTGAGCGGACTGCCGATAAGACTGCAGACAAAGCCGATAAAACCGCAGACAAAGCGGCCGACAAGACAAGCAAGGCTGCAGGCAAGAAACACGACGCGTCCGACGCCGGTGCGAGCCCGGAGCCGAGCCAGCCCTAATTAGCAAAAACCGCGCGACCTTCCGCGCATCGCACTTCAAACAGCAGGAGCAGCCGAAAGGTGCTCCTGCTGTTTTGCTGTACATTTGGTCAGCCTGCCGCCGACTCCACGATCGCAGTGTCGGCCGCCAGATACTTCATTCCGGCGAGCCAAAGCACGCCGGCCAGCAACATCATTCCGGAAACGACGAGGAACGCGACGTGCATGTTCGTGTGGCCGCCGATGTAGCCGATGGCGACGAACGCGGCAGCGTCGCCTAACAAGTGGATGATGAAGATATTCGCGGCAAACGCGGTCGCCCGGACGGACGGCCGGCAGACGTTCGCGAGAGCCGTGTTGGACGGGCCGGTATTGAGAAAGACAAAAAACACGGCGAGAAACATGAAGAACCAGGCGGCGGGAAAGGGCGCGTAGAGTACACCGAGAAAGAGTGGAAACGCGATCAACATCCCGACGCCCGAAACCAGGAAGTAGGACGCGGGGAAGCGCGCGCGCAAATGATCCGCCACGATCCCGCCGATCAAAGTGGATCCCAGACCCGCGACGACGGTAATCGCCCCGAAGATGATGATGCCGGTCGCTGGTTGACCGCGGTATTGCAGATACGCAGCGGTCCAAAAGGCCAGCCCGCCGAGGGCAAAGGTCATTGCTGTGGTCGCGGCGCAGTTGTAGACGTACGAGCGGGTACGCAGAACGGTCAGGTAATCGTCGCGCGTCGGGCGGACGGTTCGCGACTGTTTCGCCGTCCCCAGTCCACGCGGATCGCGCTGGAAAAAGCAAACCGCGCCGAGCAGCAAGCCAGGCGGCGTCACCAGATAGAATGCCCAGCGCCACCCGAGATGCGCGTTAATCAAACCGCCGAGGACATAGCCGAGCGCGCTTCCCACAGGAATGGCAGCGCAAAAAATCGCGAGGACGCGGCCTCGGCGCTCGAGCGGAAAAAGATCGGCGAGAATTGTAGGAGCCGCTGGTCCGTAGCCGCCTTCACCGATGCCGACGAAGACCCTCGTGATCACCAGGGCCGCGAACGTCGTCGCAAGGCCGGATGCGCCGCTCGCGAGACTCCACCAGAGCACTGCGACTCCGACGATGATCCAGCGCGAGAAGCGGTCCGAAAGCCAGCCGAGCAGCGGCGCCGAAAGCATGTAGGTGACCAGAAAGACCATGCCGAGCGCGCCGGTCTTGGTCATCGCGTTCACGTCGTTCGCGGCGAAAAACGTGGAGCGAATCTGCGGTTCGAGCGCGGCCAGGATTTGCCGATCGATGTAGTTGAAAAGATTGATGCCGAGCAGGAGCGCGAGAGCCGTGCGTGCACCGGGTTGGCGAGCCGTCATCGAATTGCCGATTGCAGTGCTCGTCGGCTCGCTTGTAAATCATAAACGATGTCGCCATCGCCCCTCGCTGAACGTTTCCTTTTTCGGTTCGGTTCGGCGCTCGCGCGGCTGTTCTATCGCGTGCAGGGCACCGGCCAGGACACGCTTCCGCCGGGCGGATTTTTACTGCTCCCGAATCACGTCAGCTTCGTTGACGCGATCGTACTCCTCCTCGCGTGCCCGCGTCCGATCCGCTTCATCATCGACGAGGAATTTTATCGCAATCGCTTCCTCCATCCGTTTCTGCGCACGGTCGGTTGCATTCCGATCACGCCACGCCGCGCGAAGGACGCGATGCGCGCCGCGGCCGATCTCATCCGTGAAGGCGAGATCGTCTGTCTGTTTCCAGAAGGTCAACTTTCACGCTCGGGCACGCTGCTCCGTCTTCGGCGCGGCTACGAAATCCTCGCGCGGCAGGCTGACGCGCCGGTCGTGCCGGTCTGGCTCGACCAGCTTTGGGGTTCGATTTTTTCCTTCGCCGGCGGCCGATTTTTCACGAAATGGCCGAAGCGCATTCCGTATCGTGTTCGCGTCGCGTTCGGCCGCCCGCTGAAGCCCGACGAAGCCGATCTCGCCACCGTCCGCGAAGAATTGCTGAAGCTCGGCGAACAATGTTACAGCCAGCGCGAGGTGCTGCGCGGTCATCTCGCGCGCGAAGCGCTGCGCGGTTTGAAGCGCCATCCATTTCGCACCGCGGTGATCGATGGCTTCGATCACAGCACACTCGCGCGCGGCAAACTTCTCGGCGTCGCATGTGCACTCAGTCGCAGACTGCGCGCGGAATGTCCGGAGCAACGGATCGCGGTCGTCCTTCCGCCGAGTAAGGGCGCGGTCGTCGCTAATTTGTCGATCACGCTCGCTGGAAAAATTCCCGTCAACTTGAACTTCACCGCGCCGGCCGAAGCGGTGCAATCAGCGCTCGAGCAAGCTGGCATTGCGACGATCATCTCCGCGCGCGCGCTCGCGAAACGCCTCGATCATTTTCCTTGGACGCCGAACGTCGTTTACCTCGACGAGCGCCTGCCCGCGATGAAACCGGCGATCATCGCGTGGTGGGTCTTCGCGTTAATCCTGCCGTCCGCCGTGCTCGCGCGAATTCTCGGGCTGCCGAAAGTCGGCGATCATGCGGAAGCGGTTCTGCTCTTCACGAGCGGCAGCTCTGGCAAACCGAAAGGCGTGCCGCTGACGCACCGCAATGTCCTCGGTAACGTCTCCCAATTCACCGCGCTGCTCGACGCCCGGAAAGAGGATCTAATCCTCGCCTCGCTCCCATTTTTCCACAGCATGGGCTCGACCGTAACCGTCTGGTACCCGCTGATCGAAGGCGTTCGCATCGTCACCTATCCAAGCCCGCTCGAGGCGGCGAAAAACGCGGCCCTCGTCGAGCGGTATGCAGCGACGATTATGCTCGCGACGCCAACATTTCTGCGGACGTATTTGCGCAAAGCCGAGCGGCAGCAACTGCGGACGCTGCGCCTCTTGATCACGGGTGCGGAGAAGCTGCCGGACGAACTCGCGAAGTCGTTCGAAGCGCGGTTCGCGCAGCCCGTCATGCAGGGTTACGGGCTGACCGAAACGTCGCCGGTGATCAGCGTGAATCTGCCGGATCCGGTGCCGCCAGCGAACGCGGTCTCCGTGCAGCCCGCGTCGCGCCTCGGTTCCACCGGCAAGATGGCGCCCGGTATTGCGGCGGAAATACGCGATTCAGAAACTGACGCGAAGTTGTCGTTGCACGATACCGGAATGCTCTGGGTGCGCGGACCGAATATTTTCGAAGGATACCTCGGCGATCCGGAACGCTCGCGCGAAGTGCTGCGTGACGGCTGGTTCAAAACCGGCGATCTTGGGCGTTTCGACGACGATGGATTTCTCTACATCGAAGGGCGGCTGTCCCGTTTTTCAAAAATCGGCGGCGAGATGGTGCCGCACGAAACGGTCGAACAGAAAATCGCCGTCGCGCTGAACCTCGACCTGCAAAGCGAGCGGCTGATCGCGATCGCAGGCGTGCCGGATGAAGCGAAGGGCGAAGCGCTCGTGCTGTTAACCTGCGTCGATCTGGAACTGCCCCTCTTGCGCAGCGCATTGTCGACGGCCGGCGTCCCGAACCTTTGGGTGCCAAAACAGATTCGGCGAATTCCGGCCATCCCGGTGCTCGCGTCGGGCAAGCTCGATCTCGCCGCGTGCAAAGAGCTCGCGATGCAGCCGTCAAGCTGACGCGCGACGTTGCACGAGCGCGTTCGCGATCAGGCTCAGAACAATTTCGCCGCGCTGATTTGTCATCACATTGCGAACGCGGACGATCCCCCGACGAGGCTTCGAGCGGGAAGGGCGCGTCTCAAGAATTTCTGTTTCGAGTCGCAGGTTATCGCCTGCATGCACTGCGTTCGGCCACCGCAACTCATCGACTCCTAAACCGATGGCGCCACCGACGAATCGCAAGTGGCCAGTCATAAAGAGACGCATGCCGATCGCCGCCGTGTGCCAGCCGCTCGCGGTCAGCTCGCCGAAATCACTCGCGCGGGCCGCCTCGTCATTCAGGTGAAATGGCTGCGGATCGAACTCGCGCGCGAAGGCGATGATCGCGTCGACGGTAACGGTGTAGGTCGGCGAGCCGAACACATCGCCCACGTGGACGTCTTCGAAATAACGCTCGGTCGTTTTCGCCACAGAGGAGTCAGGAAAAAGTGCCAGAGGGGAGAATCGAACTCCCGACCTAGGGCTTATGAGTCCCCTGCTCTACCGCTGAGCTACC
>JALYZW010000021.1 GCA_030945725.1 Verrucomicrobiota bacterium
GTGCACGACCAGCTCGGGATGCTCTCGCTCGAGATGTTCCGCGAGCGCGCGCGACAACGCCTTGGTCTGATCAAACGTCGCCGCGGTGTTCAGCGGCACATAGACTTGCAGACCTTTTGAGCCGGAAGTTTTGGCCCAACTTTGCAGCTTCATCCCCGCGAGCAAATCGCGCAGCCAGATCCCGACCTGGCAACATTGCACGATGTCAGCCGGCGCGCCGGGATCGAGGTCGAACACCATCATGGTCGGTTTCGCAGTGTCTTTTTTCCGCGCGAGGGAGGTGTGCAGTTCGAGGTCCGCAAGGTTCGCGGCCCAGACCAGGGTCGGCAGATCCTGCGCGAGGCAATAATGCATGTCGCGCTGGTTCCCGTGGCTCCACACCGTGGCCGTTTTCACCCAGGCAGGCCGATGGGACGGACAATTTTTTTCGTAGAAGAACATGCCGTCGACGCCGTTCGGATAACGCTTCATCGTGAGCGGTCGGTCCTTCAGGTGCGGCAGCAGGACCGGCGCGATCTTGATGTAATAATCGATCACCTGCCCCTTCGTGAAGCCGGCTTTGGGATACAGCACTTTGTTTAAATTCGAGACGGGCAGTTTTCTGCCTTCGACGACTAGCTCCGCTTTATCAGCCATATGCTTGTATCGTCCGCGACTGCAAATTCGCGTCTGCGATTCTGCGCGCCTCCGGACGGGCAATCACAGTTACGCAAAAAATCGCATCGGCGCCCTGTTCCGCTGCGGCTTGCAAATCCGGGCGACGCATTGTTCCCAACTCTCGTGCCCGCTTAGGATTTCAATCTCGACCCGCAGGAAAAAGATCGGCACTTCGGGTTTCGCAAGTCGGGGGAAACGGACCGCATCCTTTTCCGTCGTTACGATCATTTGGAGATCGCGGCGGATGCAGCGGTTAATGAAACTCTGCAGCTCGGCCTCCGTGTAGCGGTGATGATCCGTGTAGTGCTTCGCGATCTCGAGGCGAGCGCCGAGCTTGCGCAGCGCGTCCTCGAAACTCTCCGGCGCGGCGATTCCCGAAAGGGCGCCGACATAAATGTCCCGCAGCGATTCGAGCGGCACATGTTCCCCTGTCGTTACGCTTTGCAAATGTAACGGGCGGTGCGCGCACTCGATAATCTCGGCGGTGCGGTTGTGGCGGCGGATGCGCTCGATCAATGCGTCGTTGGGTTCGCCAGTGCTCTTGGTGATGAAAATGTAACTCGCGCGTCGCAGATTTTTCGGCGGCTCGCGCAAGGTTCCGCGCGGCAAGAGATACTCATTTCCAAACGGCGCCTGCCGATCAATCAGCACGATGTCGAGACGGTGCTTGAGGTGCAAATACTGCAGGCCGTCGTCGAGCAAGAGCGTGTCGGCCTTTAGCTCCTTGATCGCGAAGCGTCCGCTCTTCACGCGATCCTTATCGACCAGGACGATGACGTCTTTGAGATTGTTGGCCAGCATGTAAGGCTCGTCGCCTGCGGTCAGGGAATCGAGGAGCAATGACTTCCCGTCGGACACGACCCGCGGCGGATTCGGGTCGCGCCGCCGCAACTTATCCAGCCACGTTCGCTTCGCGGTGCGCGGCACACTCTTATATCCGCGGCTTAAAATCGCGACGCGCCGGCCGCCGCTATGCAAGGCCCGCGCGAACTTTTCCACGATCGGTGTTTTGCCCGTGCCGCCGACGGTCAGGTTTCCAATGCTGATGACGAGGCAACCCAACGTGTGCTGACGCAGGATACGACGGCGATAAAGCCAGAGTCGAAGTTGCACGATCAGCTCGTAGAGAAATGAAAGCAGGTAAAGCAGCCCGCGCAGGACCGTGGCGCGGAAGCCCTGACGACGTCCGAGGATCACGTCGATCGCGAATTGCTCGAGATTTTCGGAGCGGGAGCTCATTACTGTTTCTCGACAATACGCGCGCCACGATTGTCCGCCGCGGTGACGATGGTGCGCGCCTTCTTTTCGCCGGATGCTTCGAGCATCGCGTGCGCGACCTTCTCTGGATGGTCGATCGTGAGGGCGGCGATCGTCGAACCGGAACCACTCAGGAATGCGCCTAACGCGCCAGCGGATTCGGCCGCTGCGACCACAGCGCCGAAGAATGGAATGAGCGGTTGGCGATACGGTTGGTGCAAGCGATCGGAGAACGCGCCGCGCATGGCCTCGTATTTGCCAGAAGCAAACGCGGCCGTAATCGCGCAGGCGTTCGCGCAGCTCGTGACGGCGTCATGGTGGTTGATTTGCTTCGGCAACAGATGCCGCGCGTCTGCGGTTCGAACTTCGAAGGGTGGCACGAGCAGCACGAAGCGCAGTTCCGGGGAGACGGCGAACTGCTGGCGGCCGGCGTCCCCGATGATATTGAATCCGCCGAAGGCCGCGGGCGCGGCGTTATCGGGATGGCCTTCCGCGTGTGCGCAGAGTTCGAAGCATTCCTGCCGACTGAGCGGCTGTCCTACGATCGCATTGGCTGCGAGGATCACGCCGAGACGGACCGTCACGCTGCTGCCCAACCCCCGCGAAATCGGCACGTCGCCTTCGATCGCGCACGCGAGCGGCGAAGGCGCCACGCCGGCGCGTTCGAAAAATTTGCGCGCTGCCTCCCGCGCCATCGCTCCGCCGCGCGGGCGGAACGAGCGCGAGACGGTGACCCGGTTGTAGAGACGCAACGCCACCCCGAGGCAATCGTAGCCTGGACCCAAATTCGAAGTGCTCGCCGGCACCCGCACAGTGACTTGTTGCATCGAGGGCTTGGCTCGTTAGGCCAAAACCCGCCGAGCGCGACGCCATTCTACGGTGCGCCTCCCGTCGGGCAAGGCACGGACGCAGAAGCCAGTCGACAGCCGATTCATAAAAACACGGTCGGGAACACGGCCGAAATCGCCGTGAGAATGTCTGAATGGATGGAACCGGGGTTGCACCGCGAGTTTGTCGCGGAGCAGACGGATGCCTTGCGCTTGTATACGACCGCGGACGGCTGGGTCGAACGGTACGGGGT
>JALYZW010000043.1 GCA_030945725.1 Verrucomicrobiota bacterium
GGATTCGTCGGATCCCAGAGCGCGATCCGGTCGAGCTTGAGCGCTCCAAAGGCGACGCCATCCGAGACCACGAGCGTCATTGTAAACGGCTCGCCATCGGGAGCGATCGCGTCGACCCGGAGCGACGTTCCGCCGCGGGTGAACGCTTGCACTTCGACATGTTGCGAATCGAGCGCGGTCGTGAACTGGAAGTGCTCGAGGAAAGTCGCCGCGCGCGGTTCGATAAAAACCGTCTGCCAGATGCCGCTGACGCTGCTGTACCAGCCCCATTGTTTACCAACCGGTTGCTCGCGATTATCCATCGGATCCTCGACCCGAAACACGAGCGTCGCGCTCCGCTCTCCGTCCGCGGTCGTTTCCAACGCGTCGGTGAGGTCGAATTCGAACGGGATGTAGCCGCCTTCATTGCGGCCCACGAGTTGTCCGCTGCACCAACAGTCGGTGAAAAAATCCGCGGCACCGACCGTCAGGATGACGCGCTTGCCAGTCCAGTGCTCGTTGTTGGGAATGGTGACGACGCGGCGGTACCAACCGATTTCGTAGCGATCCGCGTCCCGATAATTAAAACGCGTCACCTCCACGGCGTTGCGATAAACGCGACTCGAAAAATAGTTGTCGTTTCCGGCTGCATCCGCTTCGCCCCAGGCAGCGAGTGATTCCCAACAAAACGGCACGATGATCTGCTCCGCCCAGCGGCGCGCGTCTGCCGCAAACCAGCGGTCATTGACGCCGATGTTCGCGCCGTCGAAACGAAATTCCCACGGCCCATTCAGGTTCAACCAATCGACGCCGTGGACGAAGCCGCGTTGCCGGTCCGGTCGCGGATATTCCGGCCTTGGCAGGTAGGTTGCCTTGGGCATCAGGCCAAACCGTTACAGGCCGCGGCGCCGTCTGCCAACCGGCAAACAAACGCGTTCGCGGAACGCCCCGTGGTCGATGCGAACTGCGTCGTTAACTGATCGGCGGCCGTCTGCGCGGACCTGGCGTCCACCAGAGTGACGGTCGCTCCACCGAACCCGCCCCCGGTCAGTCGCGCGCCGTGCACTCCCGGAAGGGCGCGCGCGAGACGAACGAGCAGATCCAGTTCCGCGGTGCTGTTCTCGAAGTTCGCGCGCGAGCTTTCGTGCGATTCATTCATCAACTCGCCGAGCGCGACCGCGTCTCCCGATTCGAGATAGGCGACCGCGCGCCAGACGCGGTCGTTCTCGCCGACGATGTGCAAGGCGCGGCGATAAAGAAGGTCGCTCAACTGAGCGCGCCGCTCTTCCAGTGCGCGAAGATCGATCGATCGCAGATTTGGAAGGCCGAGCGCAGCGGCCGCGGCGGCACACTCCTCGCGTCGCGTGTTGTACCGGCTGTGCAATAAACTGTGTTTCGAGCCGGACTCCGCAATCACGAGCGCCAACTTCGCGGCAAATGGAACGGTGCGCACCGACTCCGAACGACAGTCCAGATACACCACGTGATCGGCACGCCCGAAGACCGAAGTCACCTGATCCAGTAAACCGGATCGCACACCGACGAATTCATTCTCCGCGCGCTGACAAAGCTTCGCCAGCTCCATCGGCTCCATCGTTAGGCCGTGAAGCTTGATCAGGAAACACGCCGTCGCGACTTCGAAAGCGGCCGAACTGGAAAGCCCGCCGCCGCCCGCGAGATCGCCGTCGACCTCCGCGTCGAATCCGCCGATCGCATATCCCGCCCGTAACAATTCGCGCGTCACGCCCAGCGGATAATTCGCCCAGCGCTCTTCCTTTTGCGGCTGAAGATCGCCGATCGGCACCGTCACTTCGCGGCCCAGCGTGCGCGATTTCAACGCGACGATTCCGTCTCCGCGCGAGCCGCCAGTCACGGTCAGCCCGCGATCGATCGCGGCCGCCAGCACGACACCCTGATTGTAATCCGTGTGGTTGCCGAGAAGTTCGACACGGCCCGGCGCGTAGGCGGAAACAGGAATCACGCTGGGCAAGCTTTAACGCAACGTGCGTCCCCGCCCAAATTGATTCGCACCCGACAGCCGTTTCTGCGGAGGATGAGCGCGTGAATGAAATGGACGAGGCAAAAGCGTCACAGGATTTTTTTCACGCTCAAATCCCGATCACGCGCGCGATGGGAGTGCAGGTCGTCGCAGCGGACACGAAGCGATTCGTAGTCGAGGCGCCGGTCGCGCTGAATCACAATCACATGCAGACCGGTTTCGGCGGCAGTGTCAACGCGATCGCCACGCTCGCCGGATATGGTTGTTTGTGGATGCGGCTGCGTGAGCGAGCGGCGGACGTCGTGATCCAGGAAAGCTCGATCCGCTTCATCCGACCGATCGTGAAAACGATCCGCGCCGTTTGCGACGTGGCGGCGGTCGAGCGTCTCCCAGCGTTCCTCGAAGAAGTGCGAGCGAACACCACGGGCCGCATCAAATTGACCGTCCGCGTCGAAGAAAATGGGATCGCCGCCGCGGAGTTCCGTGGGACGTTTGTCGCCCTTCCGAGGTCCGGCGGGAGAGGCGATCCGAAGCTACAGCCGCGGATCGGTCGTCGCTCGAATGGTTAGCAGACCTGCGCGATAAGATTTGTCGTTACATGATTGGCTTCCTGATTTTGATCGGCGGGCTGGCTTGGGCCCCGATTACCGCCGGCGCGCCGCCGCTTTACGTCGAAATCGGTGCCATGATCCTGTTCGGACTCGGCATCTTCACGGGCGTGACGCGGACGCGCACGGGTGCGCACGACGTGACCGTGATGCGCGACGACGACCGATTGTAACCAAGCGCCGCTCGCTGCATGAGTCGAGCCTTTGTCCGTGATTCCGACGATCACCCCGAGCCGCCCCCCGCGCGCCACGTCGCGGATCTTCCGCCCGGCACGCGCAACTATCTTACGGCCGCGGGTGCGCAGCGTTTGCGCGACGAACTTCAAAAACTGGTCAAATCGAACGCCCTCCGCTCGTGGCGAATACAGGCGATCCCGATGCGAAGCGCCGGCTCCTGGGCGTGAATCAGCGGATCGACGGACTCGAGCAGAGTTTGCAATCGGCGGAGGTAATCTCACCTGGCGAAGGATCTCCGGACGTCGTCCGCTTCGGCGCTTCCGTCACGTTGCGCAACCGCAGCGGCGAACAACTAACCTATCGCATCGTCGGAATCGACGAAGCAATGTTCGACGAAGATTCGGTGAGCTGGGTGTCACCGATCGCGCGCGCCTTGACCGGTACGCGAGTCGGCGAACGGGTGCGCTTCAAGTTTCCCTCCGGCGAGGACGAGCTGACGATTCTCTCGATTCAATACCCGCCGTCATCCTGAGCGCAGCGCAGCGGAGCCGAAGGACCCCGTGGTATTAGCGACTGCCGTCGCGCGGAACAGACGACCCTCGCCGGATCCTATCGGTGTTTTCGTTGACGACCTAGTCGTGCTCCTTAGGCCGCGCGAAACGGCGCGTCTAATCCTCCGTCAGCTCGGGAAGCTTTACTGAGAGCTATCCCGCGAAGCCGGATGATCTGTGGTCTATCGACGGCCCTTTCACGGGGTCCCTCGACTTCGCTCGGGAGGACAGCGGGCAGATGGCGCTTGGCCAAACGTATCGCACCGAACGCCCTGCTCATCCGTCATCCTGAGCGCAGCGCAGCGGAGTCGAAGGACCCCGTGGCTTATCGATCGCGATCCCACGGAACCGGAAAAGGCCAAATCCCTTATCGACTGCCATCCGCGCAAAAAGGCCCGGTGGCGTATCGACAGCTTTTCACGGGTCCCTCGACTTCGCTCGGGATGACGAGGAAAAATCCATCGCGCCCAGGCCAGATGAATCGCGCTCGACCGGAGGTGTCGTGCGCGCCATCCTCGCGCCATGCGAAGATTGCTCCCGGTCACTCTGTTGTGCCTGTGTTTCGCAGGTGCGGGCCTGGCGGCGCCTAACGAGTCGTTAGACGTCTTGATCAAAGGCGGCGCAGTCTACGATGGCACCGGTCAGCCCGCGAAGAATGCCGACGTCGCGTTGCGCGGCGACCGGGTGGTCGGCATCGGCGATTATGCGAACGCGCAGGCGACGACCGTGATCGATGCGAAGGGCCTCGCGGTCGCGCCCGGCTTCATCAACATGCTCTCGTGGTCCACGATTTCATTGCTCCAGGATGGGCGATCGCAGAGCGAACTGCGGCAGGGCATCACGACCGAAATCATGGGCGAAGGCGAGTCGATGGGGCCGCTGAACGACGAAATGAAACAGCGCATGATCGCCGACCAGAGCGACATCAAATTCGAGATCAAATGGACGACGCTCGCGGAGTATCTGCATTACCTGGAGCAACGCGGCATCTCCACGAACGTCGCGTCATTCATCGGCGCGACCACGATTCGCACGAACGTGATCGGCCTCGAGGACAAGCCGCCGACGCCGGAACAACTCGATCGGATGCGCGATTTGGTGCGCCAGGAAATGGAAGCGGGCGCGCTCGGGATCGGCACGTCGCTGATTTATCCGCCCGCGTTTTTCGCGAAAACCGAAGAGCTGATCGAGCTGTGTAAAGTCGCAGCGAAATATCAGGGCAAATACATCTCGCACATGCGCAGCGAAGGGAATCGGCTGATCGAAGCGGTCGACGAGCTGTTGCGAATCAGCCGCGAAGCGGGAATCCCGGCGGAAATTTATCACCTGAAAGCGGCCGGCCAGCAGAACTGGTCGAAGCTGGATCGCGTGCTCACGATGGTCGAAGAGGCGCAGAAAAAAGGACTCAAGATTACCGCGGACATGTACACCTATCCGGCGGGCGGGACTGGTCTCGATGCGTCGTTACCGCCGTGGGCCGAGGATGGCGGTTATGAAGCGCTTTGGAAGCGCCTGCGGGATCCGGCCACCCGACAGAAAATCGCGGCGTCGGTGCGCGTAGCGACGAACGACTGGGAGAACATGTATCTCGCGGCGGGATCGCCCGATCGCATTCTGCTTTCCGGATTTAAATCGGAAAAATTGAAGCCGCTTACCGGCAAGACGCTCGCGGAAGTCGCGAAGATGCGGGGGAAAGATCCGGTCGAGACGATCATGGATTTGCTGCTCGAAGATCGATCGCGGATCGACACGATTTATTTCATGATCTCGGAGGACAACATCAAAAAGCAAATCGCGCGGCCGTGGGTTTCATTTGGTTCCGACGAAGCTTCGCAAGCGCCCGAAGGGGTGTTTTTGAAAGCGAACTGTCATCCGCGCGCCTACGGGAATTTCGCGCGGCTGCTCGGTAAATATGTGCGCGAAGAGAAAGTGATTTCATTGGCAGAAGCGGTGCGGCGGCTGAGTGGACTGCCGGCGACCAATCTAGGGCTGGATCATCGCGGATTTTTGAAAGAAGGGATGTTCGCGGACGTGGTGGTGTTCGATCC
>JALYZW010000051.1 GCA_030945725.1 Verrucomicrobiota bacterium
GACCGCGCATTGCTTCAGCTCGCCGCCGTCGCGTTTTTCGACAATCATCCGCCGCATCGGCTCGTTGATCACACAGATCTCGTAGATCGCGAGCCGACCCTGATAGCCGGTCTGCCGGCAATTGTCGCAGCCGATCCCGCGCTTGAAACGCGTGCCGAGTTCGAGCGGAAAACCAATCTCGGCAAGATACTCGCGCGGATACTCGATCTCGTGCGCGCAATCCGGACACACCGTGCGCACAAGCCGTTGCGCGAGAAACGCGCGCACCGTCGACGCGAGCAAAAATTGCTCCACCCCCATATCGAGCAAACGCGTGATCCCGCCGACCGCATCGTTCGTGTGCAAGGTCGAGAACACAAGGTGCCCCGTCATCGCCGCGCGGATCGCGATCTCGGCCGTCTCGAAATCGCGGATTTCGCCGACCATGATCACGTTGGGATCCTGGCGCAAAATGTGGCGCAAGCCTTTCGCGAAGGTCAGGTCGATCTCGGGTTTGACGTCGATCTGCGACACACCCGGCAGCCGATACTCCACCGGTTCCTCGATCGTAATGATCCGGCGTTCGACTGAGTTGATGCTGCTCAGAAAACAATAAAGCGAAGTCGATTTGCCGGAGCCGGTCGGTCCCGTCACGAGCACGATTCCGTTCGGCTGCGCGAGAAGCGCTTCGACGATGCGCGAATGCTTCAGGCTGAGGTCGAGCCGTTCGAACCCAAACGTCGCGTCCTCCTGGTCGCGGCTCAGCAAACGCAGGCTGATCGATTCCCCGTTGACGGTCGGAATCGTCGAGACGCGCACGTCGATGTTCTGCTCCGCCGACTGCAAATTAATGCGGCCATCCTGCGGCAGGCGCCGTTCCGCGATGTCCATGTGCGCCATCACTTTTAAGCGCGAGATGATGGCGGATTGCAGCACGCGCAATTGCGGCGGCACCGCCACTTCGTGCAGAATGCCGTCGATCCGATAGCGAATGCGCAGATCGTCCTCGAGCGGCTCGACGTGGATGTCCGTCGCGCGTTCGTAGATCGCTTCGCGGATCACCTGGTTCACGAATTTCACGACCGACGCTTCCGGGTCGTCCGCGTTCAAATCGGTCGCCTCTTCGGTGTCCTGCGAACTCTCGAACGAGCGGTTCGTCTTCAGGATTTCGTCAAACGTTTCCGCGCCGACTCCGTAGACCGTTTTCATCGCGCGCAGAATTTGCGCGCGCGGCACCAGCACCCACTCTGCCGGCTTCTTTAGTAACTGCGAAGCGAGCTGCCGGCCGACCGAATTAAAAAGATCGTACGTCGCGAGCACGACGGAGTTTTCCCGGATCTCGATCGGCAGAATGTGCTGCTGAAAAACAAACCGGCTCGGCAGGAGCGACAGCGTCTGGCGATCGATCTTCTTCGCGTCGATCGACGTCACCGGCACGTGAAAGAAATTGCCGACCGCTTCGAGAAAACGCTGTTCATCGACCTTGCCCGAATCGAGCACCTGCGTTGTCCATGATCCGCCTTTGAGATTCGAGGCGAGCATCGTCGCTTCCTCTTCCGACGCCACGCCGCTGGCGAGCAGGAGGCTGACTAAAGATTTACTGGCAGCCGCGTTCATCGTCAGGAAATCGTAGCACAGCGGACTCGCTTTTGCGCGATTCGCGTTTTGCGCGTGTCACCAGAGAGGACAGGTGACTCCCGGGCGCGTCAGCTCGTTGCCCGGGGAAGTGAACTGGATTCCCGGCGGTGTCGGCTGCATTCCCGTGAGCGTTCGCCGGTTTCCCGGCAGTGTTAGCCGCGTTCCGGGCAGCATTACCCGGTTTCCCGGCAGTGTGAGTTGCATTCCGGGCAGCATTACCCCATTTCCTGGCAGCGTAAGCTGCGTTCCCGGCAGCGTTACCCGGTTTCCCGGCAGCGTGAACTGCATTCCCGGCAGCATTACCCGGTTTCCCGGCAGTGTGAGCTGCATTCCCCGCAGCATTACCCGGTTTCCCGGTAGCGTGAGCTGCGTTCCCGGCAGCGTTAGCGAGCTTCCCGGCAGCGTTAGCCGGCTTCCCGCGGCGTTAGCGAAGCACTAGCGTCCGACGCCACTCGAATTTACTTACCTGGTCTTCGGCAGGTCCGGCGCCGGCAAAATGACGTCTTTGCCGTCGTCTGTCGGCTTCGGGCAATCCGGGCAATCGTCCTGATCGAGCTCTGGACCGAAGTGAGTCTTCTCTTCCTGCTTCGCGCGGAGCCGCACGAGATCGAGCTTGGTCAGGGTTACCTCTGGCCGCATCAACACGATGAGTTCCGTGCGGCTTTTGCTTTTGTTGGTGTCGCGAAAGAGCCCACCAATGACAGGGATTCGACTGAGAACCGGAATACCGGACTGACCCCTTTGATTGCTGTCCTGGATTAGACCCCCGAGAACGATGGTCGAGCAATTCGGCGCGGTCACTGTGGTCTTAATATACCGCGTCTGAATCGTGGGGATCGGATTACCGCTGATCTGGACGTCGGCACCGCGGCTATCGAGTTTTTGCAAGATGTCCAACGAGACTTCTTTCTCGGAGTTAATCAGCGGCACGACTTCCAACTGCAGGGCAATCTTCTTGAACTGGATATTCGACTGCTGCGCGATTCCATTTCCGATCAGATTACCTCCGACCGCGCTGCTCACGGTATTAACCGGCACAGGAATTTCCTGCCCAGAGGCGATGATCGCCTTTTTGTTATTCGTTGTGAAAACCGTCGGACGCGAAATGGTTTTGAATTTTCCGGTCGAGTCCAGCGCCTTGACGATGGCAGAGAGCGTATTGCCCGCCGCGAGATACACGTTCGCGCCGCCGGCAGCCACGGACGCGAGCTGCTGGAAATTAAGCAGTTGCGCTGGATCGAGAAGTCCACCGCTCGTTGCCCTGTCAGCCGGTGGAAAAGAAGTCGACGTGTTGCGCGAATTCGCCGCTCCGCTGAAGGGATTACCGTGATTGAACCGGCTGAAATAATCGACGCCGAATTCCTCACTGTTGTTCAAGGTAAGCTCCCCGATAACGGTACTAAGAGCGACTTGCGGTGAGCTGACATCCATCTCATCGAGAATCTTGCCGACCTTCACCACGACTTCGCGGTTGCCGAGAACGATGATCGAGTTCGCGCGCTGATCGGCGATGATCTTCGCGTTGCCGACCGTGACAGCTTTAGGCGTGGTGTCGACGGCCTGGGTGGAAAGCTCTTCAGACACATTCAAGCCGCTGCCGCCGCCCCCGCCGCTGCTGCCGCCGAAGTCGCCCGCGGTCGATGCGCTGTTGCTGGTGCCGGTCGCGCGCCGCTGTTGCGCCTGTTGTTGCGCGTTTAAATTCGGATTGTTGGTCGGCTCGCTGGTGCCGCCACCTTGTCCGGTCCCGGGCTCGGTCAACGCTTGCACGAGCACAGGCAAAATATCCGCGGCGGAAATGTAGCGTAGGGCGCGGGTGACCGGTTTCGCGAAGTCCACGTTCTCGTCGAATTGCGCGATCAGTTTGCGGATCGTCGGCATGTTGATCGGCCGCGTGATGACGTGGATGCGATTCGTCCGCACGTCCGCGGTGATCTTGACTTTCCCGACCACGACCGCGCCTTCCCCGAGGATCGGAACGCCGTTCACGTCCAGGTCGCCTTGTACCTGCCCAGGAGCGCCGGGGACGTTGGCCCGGACGGGGCGAATGACGGGGGGCGCCCCAGGCTGACCGGGAGCGCCCGGTGTCGAGGGGCTCTTCAAATCGAGAACGTCGTTCACGAGGTCGACGACTTTCTGCGCATCCGCGCGCTGCAGCTTGATGAACTCGCTCTGCACTTCCGCGGGCGGCGTGTCGATCTGCTCGACGATGTGGATGAGGGTCCGGATGACCGCGGAGTTTTCCGTGATCAGGATCGCGGACGCTTTCGGAAGCGCGAGGAACGAAGTGTAGCTCTGGGGCGGCGAAAGATATTGACCGAGCACCTGCTGCAGCTCCACGGGGTCGGCGTAGCGGAGCTTGAAGAGGTAGCTGACGATCCGGTTATCCGGCAAATCCGCTTCGTCCGAGATGATCGGGATGCCGACCGAGCGCGGGTTTTTGCTCTGGGCAAAGACGACTTTCATGATGTCGCCCCCGGCCGGAATCAGCGAGTAGCCGTTCAGCAGCAGGCTCATCTCGAGAATTTTGACCGCCTCGTCCCGCGCGACCGGTTTCGCGATGAAAATGTTCACCTTGCCGGCCACGAAATTATCCATCACAAGGCGTTTGCCCGTCAGGGTCTCGTAGAGGTGGAGCACGTCCTGCACGTCGCTGTTTGGGTATTGCAACGTAATCATCTCGGGCCCGGGATTCGCCGGCGCGGGACCGGACGGTGATCCGGCCGGAGCTGGCGGTGGAACAGCCGCAGGCGGCGGCGAAACCACGCTCGGCCCAGGCGAAGGCAAAGGGGCTTGCGCCAAAAGCGTACCACACGCAGCGGCGAGCAACGCTGCGAAACAGGAGCGGCGAAACACGGGGTTATTTAATGGGAACGCGTATCTGGGTCAACACGCATCGGCGGGCAGGGCCCGGGAATAGGCGACGTCGCAGCTGCAGCGGTGATCCAAATCTTGAAGCCAGAAAACCAGAAAGAGAAAGTCGAATAAGGAAAGTATGAACGCAGGAAAGCCAACCTGATTTTCTCCTGCCGTCGTTCTCGTCCATTTCTCCGTCTGCCTTATTTTTGGATTCCTGGTTTCGAATAATTCTTCGCTCTTCTTCCTCAGTTCTTGTTTTCCTAATATATGCGACTCGACGAATGGCGGCGACCGGAGGTTAAAGTGCCCGCTGCCGCCGGATTTCTCCGCGTCCTCATGCGCCAAACCTCACGCTACCAATCGTCGCTGCACATTATCGCGGCGTGCGCGTGCATCTCCTTTGCCGCTTCCTTGCGGCCGGCGCTCGCGATCGATCCGGAGCCCGCGAGCCGCGAAACTGCTGCGATCCAGGCCGTGCTCGACGCGCAACGGGATGCCTGGAACCGCGGCGACGTGGATGCTTACATGGAAGGATACGCGCGCTCGGACGACACCGAATTTGTCGGCGGCGACACCGTCACGCGTGGTTGGCAGACGGTGCGCGATCGTTATCGCAAAAAGTATGACACTCCGAAGAAAATGGGCGCGCTGACTTTCTCCGACGTGCACATCCAGATGATCAGCAGGGACGCGGCGCTCGTGACCGGGCGTTGGGAGCTGGCGCGAGAATCCGATCAGCCGCACGGCCGGTTCACGCTCCTGTTCCGACGCATCGCGGACGGGTGGCGGATCGTCCACGATCACACTTCGAGCGGCTGAAAGTGATCGTCGCTCGGAAGCCGGCCAAATTCGCTGCCGTCATCCTGAACCGCAAAGACGGTGAAGGACCTCACAGAAAGGCGACGGTTTTTGCAGGTGCCATGGCAGCAATGTTCAGGGGGCGATTGCTGCCGTGCCGCACCGCGAACGTCCGGCCTGAATCGGAGAGATCCTTCGTCGTCTGCGCGACTCAGGATGACGGTGATCACCGGCGCGAGCCATTAGTGACGGGTCATTGGGAACCCGCGCGAGAATCCGATCGACCGCACGGGCGGTTCACGCTCCTGTTTCGGCGCACCGCAGACGGGTGGCGGATCGTCCGCGATCACACGTCAGCAGCGGATTGAATTTGGAATCCAGAAAATCAGAAAGAAGAATTTGAATTAGGAAATCATGAAAGCAGGAAACCGCGTTTCTCCTGCTGCCTTTTCGTCGATTTCCGCCGCCTTGGTTCTGGATTTTTGGTTTCGAAGAATTCTCCGTTCTCCTTTCCTGAGTTCCTGCTTTCCTTATTCAGCAACCAGAAAAGAAGTCGAATAAGGAAAGCAGGAACCCAAGGGAGTTTGAATCGGAACGATCCCCCGCTCTTCTAGATTTCTGGATTCCTGGTTTCCAAATTCAATCTCCCTTCCCTGTTCTTCTAATTCAGACTGCTTTGCCTTAGCGTAAGCGCGCGAGCAGCTTCTCATGGATGCCATCGAAGCCGCCGTTACTGAAGACGGCGACGACGTCGTTCTCTTTTAGCAGCGGCACGAGGCGATCGAGAATATGGGCGGCATCGGGTTCGTAAAACGCCGGTCGTCCCGAGGCCGCGATCGCTTGCACGACGGCCTCCGGGTCCAACCGATCGGCCGCCGGGATCTGCTCGAGCCGCGCGATCTGGGCGATGAAAACACCATCCGCGAGCGCGAAGGCCTCCGGCAATTCCTTTTGGAAAACCGCGCGTCTCGTGGTGTTTGAGCGCGGCTCGAAAATCGCCCACAAGCGATGCTCGGGATAGCGCTGGCGGAGCGCGCTTAGTGTTTCGCGGATCGCCGTCGGGTGATGACCGAAGTCATCGATCACCTTCACCCCGCGCGCTTCGCCGCGCAGTTCCTGCCGGCGCGCAATGCCTTCGAAACTCGAGAGCGCGAGCTGCACCGTAGCCGACGCGACACCGTAAAATTTCGCCGCGGAGATCGCCATCGCCGCATTGCGCACATTGAATTCCCCGATCAACGGCAGATCGAAGCGATCGTCGCCAAGGGTAAAGCGCGAACCCTCGGGTGAGTAAACGACGTCGCGGATCCGTTGGGCGCAGTTCTCCGAAAACCCGATCTCGACCAGAGGCGCGAGACAGTCCTGCGCGACCTCGACGCAGTTCCGGTCGTCGCCGTTGATCAGGATCATGCCGTTTTGCGGCACGATGTTGAGCATGCGCCGGAAGCTCAATTTTACGGCCGCGAGATCGTCGAAGATATCAGCATGATCGAACTCGATATTGTTCACGATGAGGAGTTCGGGCAGGTAGTGAATGAACTTCGAGCGCTTATCGAAAAACGCGGTGTCGTATTCGTCCCCTTCGATCACGAAATACTTTGAGTCGTTGAAGCGCGCGCCTTGCCCGAGATTGCGCGGAATGCCGCCGACGACATAGCTCGGATCGAATTCTGCAACCGTGAGAATCCAGGTCAGCAACGTCGTCGTGGTTGTCTTTCCATGCGTGCCGCTGACGACCAGGTTATGCCGTCCGCGCAGGAACTCGTTCTTCAATACTTCCGGCAGCGAGAGGTAATAAAGCTTCCGGTTCAAGACCGCTTCCACTTCCGGATTGCCGCGTGTCATCGCATTGCCGATGACCACAACCTCCGCGTCCTCCGGAATGTTTTCCGCCCGGAAACCCGACTGCGCGCTGATCCCGCGGCTCTCAAGAAACGTCGACATCGGCGGGTAAACGTTTTCGTCCGATCCGGTGACGACGCACCCGCGCTCGCGCAAGGCCGCGGCTACTGAGCCCATCGCGGTGCCGCAAATGCCGATGAAATGGAACCGCTTCGTGT
>JALYZW010000063.1 GCA_030945725.1 Verrucomicrobiota bacterium
GTGCAGATCGGGACGCTGAGGCCGCTCCCACATTCGGCATGTCGCCATCACCGGCTTGTTCCGCGCCTGAGGATCGGAGAGGGTCGCTCCGATGAAAGAAGACGGCGCCCCGAACTCCCCAGCGGACGTTCACCGTCGCCGGTGCCGCTATCGGGGAAAGAATCCGCGAAGTTTCGACGAGAAATACAAAGAGCACGATCCGGCGCGATACGGCGACATGATCGAACACGTGCTCGCCTCCGGCAAAACGCCGGCCGGCTCTCATCGCCCGATCATGGTGCGCGAAATTCTCGATGTCCTCGCGCCACGGCCAGGTGAACTCGCCCTTGATTGCACGCTCGGATATGGCGGCCATGCCGAAGCGATTCTGGAAAAGTTGCAACCCGGGGGGCGACTGATCGGCGTGGACGCGGATCCGATCGAGTTGCCGAAGACGAAAGCTCGGCTGCGCGCGCGCGGCTTCGATCGCGACGCCTTCGCTGCATATCGGCGCAACTTCGCCGGCGCGCCACGCGTGCTGGCCGATCTCGGCCTCGGCGGGGCAGACATTGTCGTTGCGGATCTCGGGGTTTCTTCGATGCAGCTCGACAATCCGGCGCGCGGATTCTCGCTGAAGCAGGACGGCCCGCTCGACATGCGCATGAACCCGCAACGAGGGCAATCCGCGTCGGCTTTATTGCAGAAATGGAGCGCGCGAAGGCTGGCGGCTTCGCTCGTGGAAAACGCGGACGAGCCGCACGCGGAACTCTTGGCGCATGCGCTGGCGGGACGGGATTTTGCGAGCACGACGGCACTCGCGACTGCGATCCGGCGAACCCTGCCGCATGTCAGAACGGAAGAGCGAGAGGTGTCCGTCCGGCGCGTTTTCCAGGCGCTCAGGATAGCGGTGAACGATGAATTCTCCGCTCTCGATACGTTGCTTCGCGTGTTGCCGATGATTTTGAGCCCGGGCGGGCGCGTGGCGATTCTGAGTTTTCATTCGGGCGAAGATCGGCGGGTGAAGAAGGCTTTCGAAACCGGGCTCGGCGCAGGCACCTACGCTCACATCGCACCAAAAGTAGTGCGCGCGAGCGTCGGCGAAAGGCACACGAATCCGAGGGCCACCGCAGCGAAACTGCGTTGGGCAATTTCTGCGTAACTGACAGACTGGACGCGCGCCTGCGGCGAGTGGATGATTATTTCCTGCCTGCGAGAGCGACGTCACTCGTTTCGCTCGCGAGTTCCAATGCCAACGATTTCCGATAAACGCAGAACATTCCGCGCGCTGCACGAGAGCGGCTGTTTTGCGATCCCGAACCCGTGGGACATCGGGCAGCGCACGTTATCTGCAACATGTCGGATTCAAGGCTCTCGCCACGACCTCGGCTGGCTTCGCTTTCTCGCGTGGATTGGCTGACTACGATGTGCCGCTCGACGTAATGCTCGGCCACCTCCGCGAGCTAGTCGCGGGGACGGATGTGCCGATAAACGCCGATTTCGAGAATGGCTATGCGGACGATCCGGACGAGCTGGCGAAGAATGTCGCGCGATGCGTCGACACGGGTGTCGCGGGCCTTTCGATCGAGGATTCGACCGGCGTTGCTGAGGCCCCGTTATATTGCCTGCCACATGCGGTCGCCCGGATTAAAGCAGCTCGCGCCGCGATCGATCGATCAGGCACGGACACACTTCTCGTCGCGCGCACGGAGTGTTTTCTTGTCGGCTGCACAGACATTCGTGAGGTCACGCAGCGGCTGACCGCGTTTGCTGGCGCAGGCGCGGATTGTCTCTACGCGCCGGGGGTGGAAACGCGCGAGGACATCCGTGCCATCGTGCAGGCGGTCGCGCCAAAACCGGTCAACCTTCTGATTGGCGCATCCGGCGGACTGTCGATGAAGGACGCGGCGGACTTAGGGGTGCGGCGTGTGAGCGTCGGTGGAGCGCTCGCGCGGGCGGCGTGGGGTGCATTCATGCGCGCAGCGGGTGAACTCGCAGAGCACGGCCGCTTCGATGGTCTTACCAACGCCGCGTCCCACGGCGAGCTAAACGCATTCTTTCGTGCCGACCGGCAGCAAGGCGTTCGTTAGGCCACGCCGTTACGGATCAAGTCCAAGCAACGCCCGTCGCGTTTCTGGGCGGCGGCCCATCGCAGTCTCGCTTCGTAGCTATCCTTTGGCTCCAAGTAGATTCTTCATGGTTCTGCGAGGTCCTTCGCCGCCTGCGCGACTCAGGATGACGGAACCGAGAGCGCCGCGAAAGCAGGTAATAATCCCGGGCGCGGCGAAGATTTTGCCAAGCGGTCGAGCCGATGAATACGGCAGCAAAGCAGCAGCATTGCCCTTTATGATCAAAAATGCAGACTCGGCGGAATAACCCGATATTAAATGAATCGAAACGACTCCTTCCGTTCCGCTGCGCTAAAACTATGGCCAATGGGTGCAGCGTTTTTTCTCGTACCGGCCGCAGTCTTCGCACAACGGCCGCCGGCCGAGCAGAAACCAGACGTGTCTGACAAAGCGTTGATCACCAAGCAACCAGTTGTGAAAGATCCGGCCGAGATCTCTGCGCCCGCGAAGCCAGCGAAGCAATATACGATTGAGCAGTTCATGAACACGATGCGCGTGGGCGGTGCCGCGTTTTCGCACGATGAACGGTCGATCCTGTTCCACACGAATAAGAGCGGGATCTTCAACGTGTATGTGGCACCAGTCGCCGGCGGCGAGCCGACACAGCTGACTAACTCGACAAAGGAGAGCACTTACGTGGTCTCCGCTTTCCCAGGCGACGCGCGATTCCTCTACACCCATGATACTGGGGGCAACGAGAACTCGCACCTTTATCTCCGGGAACTCGACGGCAAGGAGCGCGATCTGACGCCTGGCGATAAGACGAAAGCCAATTTCCTCGGTTGGAGTCGCGATCGAAAATCATTCTTCTTCTCGACCAATGAGCGCAACCCCAAGTTCTTCGACATCTTCGAGATGCCGGTCGCAGACTTGAAGCCTACGCTGATCTACAAGGACGAAGTTGGTTATAACTTCGCCGACATCTCGTCGAACAAGCGTTTTATCGCCTTTGGGAAATCAGGTAAGACAACGGCCGACGCGGACGTCTATCTCTACGATACGACCACGAAAGAGATGAAAAACATCACGCCGCACGAGGGCGAGGTGAACAACAATCCGCAAACCTTCGATCTCGATTCCAAGTATTTGTACTTCCTCTCGGATGAGGGAGCTGAGTTTGCGTATGTCGCGCAGTATGAGCTAGCCAGTGGTAAGCGTGCGATAGCCGAAAAGGAGGCGTGGGACGTGACCGAGTTTTCGTTTTCACCGCATGGCAAGTATCGCGTCATCGCTACGAACGAGGACGCTCGGACGAAAGTGAAAGTCATCGAAGAAGCGACCGGGCAGCCGGTCGAGCTGCCGAAGTTGCCTGACAGTGATATCACCGGTGTCGACATTTCAGAAAGCGAGACCCTGATGGCCTTCTATCACAATGGGTCTCGTTCGCCGGCCAACCTCTACGTTTATAGCTTCGCGACGAAGAAGCTGGCGAAGCTAACGAGTAGCCTTAACCCTGAAATCAATCCGGCGGACCTCGTCGAGGTTAAGGTGGTGCGATATAAGTCGTTTGATGGCCTTGAGATCCCTGGAATACTTTACCAGCCCCACGGCGCCACCCCCGCCAACAAGGCACCTGGCATCGTCCTTGTGCACGGTGGGCCGGGAGGCCAGGCGCGGACTGAGTATAAGGCCTACGCGCAATACCTGGTGAACCACGGCTACTGCATACTCGACGTGAACAACCGCGGGTCGAGCGGCTACGGTAAGACCTTCTTTAAAGCCGACGATCAGAAGCATGGGCGGGAGCCGTTGTGGGACTGCATCGAAGCGAAGAAATACCTCGGTTCGTTAGGTTCAGTCGATCCCGCGAAGATTGGCGTGATGGGCGGCTCCTACGGCGGCTACATGGTTCTTGCGGCTCTGGCGTTCAAGCCGGATGAATTCTCTGTCGGGGTCGATCTGTTTGGGGTGGCGAACTGGGTGCGGACTTTGCAAAGCATTCCGCCGTATTGGGAATCGCAGAGAAAAGCGCTCTACGCGGAGATCGGTGATCCGACCACGCAGCTCGACATGCTGCGCGAGATTTCGCCGCTTTTCCACGCGGACCAAATCACCAAACCGCTGATTGTGTTACAGGGGAAAAACGATCCGCGGGTGATCAAGCCGGAGTCGGATGAGATCGTCGATGCGATCAAGAAGAAGGGTGGCGTCGTCGAGTACGTCGTGTTCGATAATGAAGGGCACGGCTTCACGAAAAAGGAAAACGAGATTCACGCCTACAAAGCGATTCTCGATTTCCTGGATAAGTATCTGAAGGGAGACGGTAGTAATGCGACCGGGACCGCGGCGAAATAGTCAGCTACTCGACACGTGTCCCGGGAGTCCAGCCGTGCCGGGACCAAAACGTTTTTAGCTCGCCGGACGTGCCGCTGAAAATGTTTCGCTCTGCGTTCCGGACGTTTGCCACGCGTTTCGGATAAGAGGCGCGCGGGAGATCGCAGACGCCATCGCCGGTGTATTGCCAAAGGGACCAATCGCCCCACGGCGGAATGTTATGCGGCTCGTAGTGATAGTTCGCCACCCATAGCCAGCAACGAGCCATGGTCAGGCGATCGGCGGTGTTCGCACCGGGCCCGTTCAGCACCGCGCGCAAACGATTTTCACCGCCATAAAGACCCGGATACTTCCCCGTCCGCTCGTGAATTTGATCGACGAAGCGCGCCGCCTGGTCGAGGCGCATCGTCCCTCCGGGGTAATGTCCGTTCTTCTCGAAATCGAGCACCAACAGGACTTCGTTAGGCCGGCCGCCGGGTTCCACATTGCGCCAGGCGCGCTCAACGGCGTTCAGAAAATAGTCGGCCTGCCGGACGGGATCGGAGGCGTTCCCGTAGTGGTAGGCGCCCCAGAGCAGACCGGCGCGGACGGCCGCGTCCTGCCGTGTCAGGTACTTCTCATCCGTGGTCGACGGCGGATAGGTCGCTTCATGAATAATGCCGACGATTCCCTCCGAGCTCATCTGCCCGAAATCGGGCCGCATCAGATCGTAATGCGAAAGATTGACGACGCTGTTCCCGGCGAACGCGGAGACCCGCAGCGCGAGCAGCAGGACGGAAATCCGAATGGAAAAAATCTTCACGGGCGGACGATAACGATTACCGAGAAGAGTGAAAGGGGCGCTGTCTCACGCCCGACGTTGAGCAGAAAACTCATCGAGCGCGGCGCCTAGCTGACGCAGTGCCGCGCGCAAGTCGCCGGTGTCGCCACCAATGCCGACGCGAAAATGCTGCGGCATCTCGAAGAAACGCCCTGGTACCACGGAAGTTTCATACTTCTCGCGCAGGAGTTCCACGAACGCGTCGGTCGGTCCGTTGACGAGGTGAGGAAAAAAGACGGTGCCCGCGATCGGGCGAAAACAATCGAGATCGCGGCGCGAATCGAGAAAGGCATCCATAATCGGACGATTGATTTCCAAAATGGCGCGAGCGCGGTCCCGGAATTGGTCGAGGTGATCGAAGGCGGTGGCAGCGAGCAATTCGGAGACGTGCGGTGCGACGGAGCCGAACAGATCGTTCAAGCGCCAGATCTTTGCAGCGAGGGGCCGGGCGGCCGCAATCCATCCACAGCGAAGGCCGCTCAGGCCATAGAGCTTGGTCAGACTGCTCGTGCTGATGAAGGGATTTTCGCCGCCGAGCTTTTCACCGATGGCGAACGCGAATGGGGCGTCGTCCGCGAAAAGCATCTCGAGATAAACTTCGTCGACGAGGACGCGCGCGCCCGCCTTTTGCGCGCGTTCGCCGATCTCGCGCAGCGTGTCAGCGGGGAGCAATGCGCCGCTCGGGTTGTGCAAATTCGTGAGGACAATCAGCCGCGTCGTCGGCGTGATCGCCCGCTCGATGTCTCCAAGATTTAGCGCGAACGCGTTCTCGGTTGGGCGAGCGATTCGCGTGACACGCGCGCCGAGGTAATGCGCGACGTCGAGCAGGGGACCGTACGCAGGCTGCTCGATCAACACTTCGTCGCCCGGAGCAAGCACGGCCGCCATCGCGAGATGATTGGCCATCGAAGTGCCGGTCGCCGCGACGATCGAGTCCGCAGAGACGCCGGTATGACGCGCGAGACGTTCCTGCAGTGGCTCGTAGCCATATCCGCCGGGCGACGTGATCTCGAGCGCGCGGGGATCAAGCGGGAACTCGGATTTCGGGACGCTCGCGATTCCGCTCGTCGCCAGATTGTAACGCGCCTGCGAGCGGGTCTTGGCCCATTCCATGTAGGGCGATGCCATCGTGCGATGGGCAGCGATCATGCGCGTCGCTCCCGCTGTTTTCTCGCGTTCCAAAAAACGTAGGCGGGCAAACCAGCGGCGCCGATCGCCAGCCCGATCGAAGCCCGCACCGGATCGTGGGCGAAGGTGCTGACGACGATCAGCCATTGCGCGAGAACGAAGAGAATCGTTGTCCACGGATGACCCGGCACCCGCGACGCGCCGGTTCCATCGGGATCAGTCGCCGATCGGCGTCGCAGGACAAACAAGCAGGCGGCGGTCAGGCTGAAGAAGATCGCATCCATCGCGACAACGTATGTCACCACCTGCGCGTAGGTGCCGGTCAGGGCGATCACGATCGCCCACGCGCCCTGCAGCGCGATCGCGACAATCGGCGCGCGCGTTCGCGGATGAATCGCGGCAACGCTCCGGAAAAAAACGCCGTCTTCGGCCATGGCAAAATAAACGCGCGGCGCGGTCAGCATCGATTGCGCGAGAAATCCGAACGCCGAAACGGCAATGCCCGCGGCGATGAATCGTGCGCCGGCCGGGCCGAGCAAGCCGCGCATCACGGACGAGGCCGGAGTCGTCGCGGCGGCGAGCCCTACCGGTCCGAGCGCGCGCACGTAGATAAGATTGATCGAGGTGTAGATCACAATCACGCCGATGACTCCGAACAACAGCGCGCGGGGAAGTGTCCGCCGCGGATCGCGCACTTCGCCGGCGAGAAAGCTCGAAGTCTGCCAGCCTCCGTATGCGAAGAGCACAGGCGTCATGGCCGAGCCGAAGGCGAGGAGCAGGTGCATCGAGGGGGGCTGATCGGACAACGGGCGGAGCGACAGCAGTGACGGAGCACCGCCGAAAACGCTGCAGCCGACCAGCACGGCGATCGCGCCGATCGCCGTCAGCGTCATTGCGGATTGGACGCCGCTGCCAGCGCGAACCCCGAGGCAATTGATCGTGGCGAGCAACGCGAGCGCAGACGCGGCGACGACTGGCTCGTGGATCGGAACATGCGTCAGTTCGACAAAATAACGCGCGAAGGTGACGGCGACCGCGGCCATCCCACCCGTCTGGATGACGAGCAACAGCACCCAGCCGTATACGAACGCGACCGCGGGATGAAGGGCCTCGCGCAGGTAAGCATATTGGCCACCGACCACCGGAAGGCGGGTCGCGAGCTCTGCGTAAATGAAACCGCCAACGAGCGCAATCAGTCCGCCCGCGATCCAGGCAGCGAGGATGAGGGCGGAGGTGTGAACGCGTTGCGCGACCAAATACGGGTTGATGAAAATCCCCGCGCCGATGATGCCGCCCATCACCGCCATCGTGGTGCCGAAAAGACCGAGCTGCCGCGCGAGCGTTTTACCGGCGGGATCTGCGGATGAATCTTTGTTGCGCGTCATGCTTTCGGAAGTTGCGAGTCAGCCTGCACGCTCGTCGCCCCGCTGCCGACACGATTAGATCAGCGGATCGCGCACTCGATCAACCGCGGAGTTCCTGCTATCGACAACGCGATGAGTCATTCCGTTGCAACTTCCGTTGGTCGCCGGCGTCGATGGCACCGTCCTTCGCTGACCGTCCAGATCCTAATCGGGCTCATCCTCGGAGTGTTGATCGGATGGCTCCGGCCGGAGTGGGGGAGCTCGCTCGCGTTCGTGCGGGACATTTTCCTGAACCTGATCAAATCCGTGATCGGGCCGCTTGTCTTCTCAACGCTGGTGGTGGGGATTGCGGGCGGCGGCGACCTCAGAAAAGTCGGGCGGATGGGCGTGAAGGCGCTCGTCTACTTCGAGGTCATCACGACGGCGGCGTTGTTCATCGGTCTCGCCGTCGTTAATTTCATGAAACCGGGAGCCGGCGTCACCATGGTCAGCGGCGTGCAGAGCGAGATCCAGAAGCTCGGCGAAACGCACCCGCGCACCTTAGTGGAAACGCTCGTCCACGTGTTCCCCGCGAGCGTCGTCGATTCGCTGATGCGGGGCGACATTCTGCAAATCGTCGCCTTCGCGGTGCTCTTCGCGATGGCGGTGTCGGCGATTGGCGAGAAGGGCCGGCCCATCCTGCGCGCGATGGAAAGCCTCTCGCAAGTGATGTTCAAGTTTACCAATTACGTGATGCGTTTCGCACCGTTCGGCGTGGCGGCGGCGATGGCCCACACGATCGGCACGCAAGGACCGGGCGTGCTGCTCAGCTTGGGCCATTTGATCCTGACCTATTACGTCGCGATCGCGATTTTCATGCTGTCGGTTTTCGGCTTGGTCATGCTCGTAACCCGCATCCCAATCGCGCAATTCGTGCGTGCCGTGCGCGAGCCCGCGGTGCTCGCCTTCGCCACCACGAGCAGCGAATCCGCGATGCCGAAAGCGATGGAGGCGATGCAGCGCCTCGGGGTGCCGCGACGGATCGTCGGCTTCGTCATGCCGACCGGTTATTCCTTCAATCTCGATGGCTCGATGATTTTTCTCGCGGTCAGTTCGCTCTTCGTGGCGCAAGCAGCAGAAAGCGCAACGGGACAGCACATGGGGTTTGGCCAACAGATGACGATGATGCTGACATTCATGGTCACATCGAAAGGGATCGCCGGGGTGCCGCGCTCGTCGATTCTCGTGTTACTCGCCACGCTCGGTCATCTCTTGCCTCCCGCAATCGCGGCCACCGGCGTGGCGGTCCTATTGGGAATCGATTCGATCATGGACATGGGCCGGTCGTCCTTGAACCTCGTCGGAAATTGTCTCGCCACCGCGGTGATCGCGCGTTGGGAAGGCGAGTTTGATGACACGCGCGCGCGCGTTTTCGGGACCGCGGCGGAACCGCAGTTCGAGCTCGAGCCTGGGGAGGTGGCGTTCGCAGAGTCCGCTTAGCACGGCGACTAGTGTGTTG
>JALYZW010000069.1 GCA_030945725.1 Verrucomicrobiota bacterium
GTGAACTCGCTGAACATCGGCGGCCGAAGGGAAACTTCGAACGCGGGATCAGGTTCCGGCGGCTTCATGGCGAGGTCACACGTTAGACCGTGGGAAGGAAATAATTTGGAAGCCAGAAAACCAGAAAAAGAATCGACTCTGCTCTCTGGCCCTTCCTGGCTTTCTGGTTTCCAAATTCATTCCTCTTCCTGGTAATGAACTGAACTCATTCCAGATTTTTCGTCAGCACTAACTCCGTGCCGCGGCGTTTCAAAATGTAATCGACCCGGTCGAACGCGGTCCGGATCAAATGCAAGCCGAGGCCGCCGGGCTTGATCAAATCATGGGCGCGGCCGCGCATCGTTTCGGCCGGCGTTTGCCGTCCGTAATCTCGCAGGCGGAGGCAGACGCAATCACGTTTGCCCTCGAGCGAGAGCGCGATCAGTTGATCATCGCGCAGATGGTAGGCGTGCCGGATGATGTTGGTGCACGCTTCGTCGACCCCGAGCACCATGAGCGTTCGTTCCTTCTCGGAGAACGGGTAGGCATCCAAAAATCCTCGAACGAAATTGCGCATGAGCGCGAGATTTCCGGTGTGGCTGGAGAATTCGACCTTCTTTTTCGTCATCGAGCCGGCAGAGAACGCTGAACATAGACGCCCGCTTCTTTCAAGTGCGCAAAGCAAAACGCGTGGACAGCTTCGGAAGACGTTGCTCTGTTTGAGCGATGTGGAAAGGGCTGATTGTTTCGATCTTTCTGGCGACGGCAGCATTCGCGCAGGAGCACGCGACTGCCTACGAGGCCTTGCGCGTGGTGGGCGCGCAGCTCGGCCGCGCCGCGATCAATCATGTGGTTTCGCTCAGCGGCGTTGATGGGAATCCCCAGCCGGCGACTTGGAATGTGTTACTCGAAGACCGGACCGCCGCTTCCGGCTTGCGCGAGGTTCAGGTCGCGAACGGCCGCCTCGTCGCGGACCGCGCTCCGTCACGAAATGTGATCGGCCCGGGTGCAGCGGCGAGCATCAGCACGTCGCGGCTGAATCTGGATTCGAGCGGCGCGTATCAGGTGGCGAGTCACACCGCCGAGACCTCGCACGTTGTGTTCTCGTATGTCAGCTACACGCTTCGCACCGATCCGCGCGGCAACCCGACATGGATCGTGACCCTCCAAAGCAATGCGCGCCAGCCGCTCGGCACGATTCACATCGGGGCCAACAAAGGCAACGTGACGCGAGTGGAAGGATTGTACAGCGGGAGGAACATCGAGCAGGTGGCGGATGATCGCACGCTCGACCAACCGGTGGCTGAAAACGACACCGAGGCCGACGGCGACGAGAACGTGGTAAAGCGCGAAATCAAGCGGGCCTTCCGTCGAACCAAACACGACGCGACCAGAATGTTTGACGATGTCCGTCGCTCGTTCGCGGATTTCATTGACCCGCGTCGTTAGGCGAGCAGGTGGACGAGCCGGAACTGAAATTGTTGTACGCGGGCACAGATGAAAGCGGTATGCTCACGGTAACTGCATGAAGATGAAAACATTTCGTTGGCTGCTTCTGTTGCCAGCGGTCTCCGTTTTGCTTGGCCGCGGCACCCTCATGGCTCAGGACGACGTGCGTTCGGTGCAGGAAGAACTGCGCCGGCGGAGTCTGTATTTCGGTGATGTGAACGGACGCGAATCCGCCGAGTTGCAGGAAGCCACGAAGCGCTACCAGAAGAAAAAAGGGTTTTCTCCCACTGGGAAGCCGGATCGCGAAACACTGAAATCGCTCGGCCTTGTGGCGCGTTCTCCGGACGAGGCGCCGCCGCCGGAGGTGACCTGGCCGGACGAGCCAGTGCTGCGCAGCGATGAAAAAATCGACCCCGTCGCCGTGGCCGCGACGCTGAACGAGGAGACGGGAATCGCGCCCGCCGCGGTTGTGCCGAAAAAATTGGCGGAGAAGGCGCGTGCAACTTCGAAACGGCGAAAGGCGCGCAACACAAACGCTACCGACGCTGCGCCCGCCGCCGCCGCCGCCGCCGCCGCCGCGGCCGCTCCCGTCGCGTCCGGCCAAAAGCTAAAGAACAGTCCCGTGATCACGCCGGTCGAACTCGCGCGCTTCGCGAGCGATTACTTCGCGGCGATGGGCTCAAACGACCTCAAACGGCAGCTCAAGTTCTACGCCGATAGCGTGAAGTATTACGAAAACGGCTCGATCGACCGTCGCATCATCGAGCAAACACTGCTGCGCTATCAAGCGCGCTGGCCGAATCGCCATTACACGATGGGTCGGGAAATCCGTTACGGCGAAATCAATTCCAAAGGGGAGATCGTGATGACATTTCCGATTGCTTTCACGTTGAAGGACGGGCGCCGAACGGTAAAAGGGCAGACCGAAAATCGGCTCGCGATCAGCGCGGCAACGGTGGATCCGCGAATCACGTCGATTTCCGAGAAGCGAGTCCGGAGGTAAGCGCACGGCGCCGCCGCCGGGTTAGCCCTCACGAACTCACAGCATGAAGGTCCAGACAAAAATCCTTCTCCTGTTGCTGCTCGTCGTGCTGACGTTCATCGGCGGGCTCACCCTCGTGCGCTGGAACGCCGAGCGCCGCTTCAAAGCGATTGCCGACGAACGCGCGATTGAGCGGAGCCGGATCTTCGATGAATTTCTCGCCGAGCGCGGCGATCAACTCGCGGCGATCGTGGACGATTCCACGAATTGGGACGATCTCGTCCGCGCGATCCGTTCGAACGATCACGCGTGGGCCGACGCGAATATCCCGTTGGAAACGCTGGCCGACAAAAACTTCAACGCGCTCTGGATCTACAAGCCGGACCTCTCGCTTTTCCACACCAAGAACAATCGCTACACCAACGCCTTGAAGCAAGCGCCGCTGCCGCGCGAGGCGCTCGAAAAGCTCTTCGCCGCGCGCGACGTCTCGCATTTTTTCGTCAACACGGGCGAAGGCTGGATGGAGCTGCGCGGCGCGACGATCCATCCGTCCCGCGATCGATTTCGCGAGACGCCTCCGCAGGGTTACTTCCTCGCGGGCCGGTTCTGGATCGACGAAAATATCCGGCGGATGTCGCTTTTCACCGGCTACAACATCCGGATCGTGCCGACCGCCGAAGCGGTGCCGGATCGGAAGAGCGCAGAGGAACATGGGCTCATCACCTTCACGCGGACCCTGCCCGGATGGGATGGAAAGCCGGTCGCGCAGATCCAGGTGGAACACGATTCGCCGCTCATCCGCGAGTTCAATCGCGCCGAGCGCAACCAGTTCATCGGGCTGATCATTTTCGCGGCTGGTCTCTTTCTGCTGCTCGCGATTTCGCTCATTCGCTGGGTCCGCCGGCCGCTGCGCTTGATTTCGAGCAATCTCGAAAAAGAAGATCCGGAAGGGCTCGTGCCGCTCTCGGAAAAGCCGCATGAGTTCGGCCGGCTGGCTGGATTGATCCTGAAATTCCGCAAGACGGAGCAGACCCTGCACGAAGCGGAGGAGCAGCTCCGGCACTCGCAAAAGCTCGAAGCGGTCGGCCGCCTGGCCGGCGGCATCGCGCATGATTTTAACAACCTGCTCACCGCCATCATCGGCTACTCGGAGTTGATCGAAAAACGCAACGGCGGCGAGACGCGGGAGCAGGCGCAGTTGATCCGGAAAGCCGGAGAACAGGCCGCTTCGTTGACGCGACAATTGCTCGCGTTCAGTCGCAAACAACTGCTCGATCCTCGGGTGCTCGATCTGAACACGCTCGTCCTCGATATGGAGAAGCTACTCCAGCGTGTGATCGGCGAGAGCATTCAGATCAAGATCGAAACAGCGACGGCGGAGACCCGTGTATTCGCCGACCCGAGCCAGCTCGAGCAAGTGCTCCTGAACCTGGCGGTGAACGCGCGCGACGCGATGCCGCGCGGCGGCACGCTGCGGATCGCGACGGAAGCGATCTCGCTCGATCAGAATGCGATCGCGGCGCGCAAGATCGACGTCTCGCCTGGAGATTACGTCGGCCTGATTGTCTCCGACACCGGCTCCGGGATGGATGAAGAAACACTGGGGCGTATTTTCGAGCCGTTCTTCACCACCAAAGGTCCAGGCAAAGGCACCGGCCTCGGGCTCGCGACGGTCTACGGCATCGTGAAGCAAAGTGGCGGTGGGATCACGGTCGAATCGCGCATCGGAGATGGGTGCCTCTTCTCGATTTTCCTGCCTGCCACACGCAGCGAATTGGATCTCCCAACACCGGCGCCCGTGACGACGGACGAGAGGGGCTCAGAAAAGATTCTCGTGGTCGAAGATGAAGAAGTGGTGCGAGATCTCATCTGCACGGTCCTGACCGACGCAGGCTACGAAGTCCTTTGCGCGGAGACGCCGAAGGAGGGACTTCGCCTGGGGCGCGAGCACAAAAAACTCGATCTTCTTGTCACCGATATCGTGATGCCGGAGATGAACGGCCCAACGCTCGCGCGCGAAATGTCGGAACTACAACCCGACATGAAGGTGCTCTTCGTTTCCGGTTACTCCGACAGTGACATGAGCGATCAAGGCGTCGTCGAGCCGGGCCTCGTCGTGCTGCAAAAGCCTTTCACGCAACAAAGCCTGGCCGGCAAAGTGCGCGAAATGCTCGATCACGAAGCACACGCCAGCAGTCGCCGATAGCGAAGTGGCGTCTTGCTTTCGCCGCCACGTCTTCGTAATTACACGCCATGATTTTCAGAAGCGGATCGGTCGCCGAAGGCGGCGCGTGGCGCGACGTGCACGCCGGCTGGCGGCAACTTTACGGGGATTTCGACCGGCTCGGAGTCAGTGTAGAGT
>JALYZW010000319.1 GCA_030945725.1 Verrucomicrobiota bacterium
GCCACCGGATGATTGCTGCCGCACCACAACGCGGACGCGCCGCCGGAATCGGAGAGGTCCCTCGCCGTCTGCGTGCCTCGGGATGACGGAAAGGTTCCTCGCCGTCTCCGCACTTGGAATTTCGACAAAGCTGGGGAATATGAACGCGATGCCCGCCCCTGCGACCACCTCAATGATCAAACGCGAAATGGCGGAGGACGGCGTTTGCGTTCTCACCTTTGACCGCCCTGAATCCGGCGCGAACATCTTCGACGCGGCCACGATCCAAAGCCTCGATGAGCATCTGACCGCGATCGAAAGCGACGCTTCGGTCAGAGGCGTGATCGTCACCTCCGGCAAGAAATCGATTTTCATCGCCGGCGCCGATTTGCAGACACTGCTGCGCCAGGCCCAAACCGGCGAGCTGCGCGCGTTCATCGCGGAAGGCCAGCGCGTGTTCAATCGGCTCGTCGCGCTAAAAGTTCCGACCGTCGCGGCGATTCATGGAGCATGCGCGGGCGGTGGCTACGAGATCACGCTGGCCTGCGATTACCGGATCGCCTCCGCGGATCCCGCGACCAAGATTGGCCTGCCCGAAACCGGCCTCGGATTGATACCGGCGTGGGGCGGCGCCACGCGTCTACCGCGCCTGATCGGGTTGGAGGCAGCGGCGACCGTGATTCTAAAAGGCAAACTGCATTCCGCCGCCGATGCGCTGCAGCTCGGCCTCGTGGACGAAGTCGTGCCGCGCGAACAATTGCTCGAAGCGGCGCGCAAGAACTTGGCCAGCGGGAAACGCGCCGTCGCTTCTCCTCCGCCAGTCGCGGCGCCGGTGAAAACGCCGCGCGAGCCGGCGCCGCGACGGGCGCTCGAAGTCATGACAAAAGGCCTCGAGGGATCGGTGGATCAATCGTTGAAACTGGAAGTCGACGCGATCGTCGAGCTCGGCGAAACCGAAGCGACCCAGAACCTGATTCGCAATTTTTTCCTGGGCGACAAATATCGCAAAGGCAGCGGAAAGGGACCGGCGCAAAAGATCGCACACGCGGCGGTGATCGGCGCCGGCGTCATGGGATCGGGTATTGCGCAATGGCTCAGCTCGCGTGGCGTCTCCGTCATCCTGCGCGATGTGAGCGAGGACCAGCTCAGCCGCGGCCTGGCCAATATCGAAAAAACGTACGGCGACGCGGTGAAACGTGGGTTCATGGCGGACGAAAAAGCGAAGGAAGGCCGCGCGCGGATTGTCGCTTCGACCGATCCGGGCGAGATGCGCAACGTTGAAATCGTGGTGGAAGCCGCGTCGGAAAAGATGGAAATCAAGCGCCAGATCTTTGTCGATCTCGCGTCGAAGACGCCGGCTACCGCCATCCTGGCCACGAACACGTCCGCTCTCTCGATCACCGAGCTCGGTGCTACCACCGGGCAGCCCGCGCGCGTGATCGGTCTGCATTTTTTCAATCCAGTCAGCCGCATGAAGCTGGTCGAAGTTGTTGTCGGAACGTTGACCGGCGAGGACACGGTCGAGCGTGCGCTCGCCTTCACGCGACAAATCGGAAAGCTGCCGGTGGTGGTGCAGGACAGCCCGGGGTTCCTGGTTAATCGCGTGCTGTTTCCTTATCTGCTCGAAGCCGCGGAGTTGTTCGAGCGCGGCGTTAGCGCAAAGGAGATTGATCAGCCTCTGGTCGAATGGGGCATGCCGATGGGCCCGCTGCGTTTGATCGATGAAATCGGCGTCGATATCACGGTCGACATCGCGGATACACTGGAGAAGCCGTTCGGCCCCCGCGATCGCGCCCCCGATCTTCTGCGGAAAATGCGCGAAGCGAACATGCTGGGCCGGAAAACCGGCAGCGGATTTTACAAATACGAGGGCAAATCGCAGACCGATAACGAGGCGCTCGGAGAATGGCGGCAGCGGACCGGCGAAAACTTGGCGGCCGCAAGTCTAACGAATCGCCTCGTGTTCCTGATGGTGAACGAAGCGGCGCGTTGCCTCGAGGAAAAAGTGGTCGGCGAACCCGCGGACGCCGATTTCGGCATGATGATGGGCACCGGGTTCGCGCCGTCGCGTGGCGGTCCATTGCGCTTCGCGGATTACTTCGGATTGAAAAAGCTCGTCACCGAGATGGATGCAATCAATTCGCGTGAGGGCGAGAAGTTTGCGCCGTGCGAACTTCTCCGTCAGCATGCGCAAAAAGGAACGAAATTCTATGAGCGTTAAGCCCGCGTGTCGTCCCGAGCGGAGTGAAACGAAGTCGAGGGATCCCGCCGCGACACGAATGGTTACGCTGCGGGGTCCCTCGGCTCCGCTCGGGATGACAGTACTTTTGTAGACTGACGTACTTTTATGAAGACACCGCTCGAAGCACCGCCTGAACAAGTCAAAGCCGAGACCGGCGCGAAGCCCGAGAAATCGGCTGCGTCTGTGATCGATACCTCGAAGATGTCCGCCGGGAAGGCCGCCGCGCTCGAGCTGGCGGAGAGCTCGCGCGATCCGCTCGATGAGCGCGGCAGCTTCGCGAGCAATTTGTTCATCGGGAAGTTTGGGTTCGACCGCATCTTTCCGTGGCCGGAGCAGAGCGCTGAAGACAAATCGGCGGGCGAGCCGTTCCTCGCCGAACTGAAGGCGTACCTGCATGCGAATGTCGACGCGGACGAGATCGACCGCACCGGCGAGATCCCGCAGAAGAACATCGACGACCTTTTCGCGATGGGCGCTTTCGCGATCAAGGTCCCGAAGCAGTACGGCGGCCTCGGCTTGTCCCAGGTGAATTACGGGCGTGCCGCGATGTTGCTCGGCAGTTGGGACGCGAATCTGACCGCGCTGGTCTCCGCGCATCAGTCAATCGGCGTGCCGCAACCGCTGCTCATTTTCGGCACCGAAGAACAGAAGGCGAAGTATTTGCCGCGGGTCGCGCGGAAGGAAATCTCCGCGTTCGCCCTCACCGAAATGAATGCGGGCTCGGATCCGGCGAACATGAGTTTGCGCGCGGATCTTTCCGAAGATGGGTCGGCCTGGGTGCTGAACGGGGAGAAACTCTGGTGCACGAATTTG
This sequence comes from Verrucomicrobiota bacterium, assembly GCA_030945725.1. Taxonomy (GTDB): domain Bacteria; phylum Verrucomicrobiota; class Verrucomicrobiia; order Chthoniobacterales; family UBA10450; genus JALYZW01. The sequence goes on from JALYZW010000319.1 coordinate 3,035, forward strand.
ATCAAGGCCGGCGTGCTCGTGGTGATGGCGAAGACACCGCCGAAGATGGTCAACGGCAAGGAGCGCAAGCAGATCAGCGCGTTCATCGTCGATGTCGATTATCCGGGCGTGGAGATCACGTATCGCTGCCACTTCATGGGGCTGCGCGCGCTCTACAACGGCATCGTGAAATTTACGAACGTGCGCGTGCCGCGCGAGAACATGATCGCGAAGGAAGGGCAGGGGTTGAAGGTCGCGCTCACGACCTTGAACACTGGCCGCCTCACCATCCCGGCGGCGTGCGTCGGTTTGTCGAAGCGACTCGTGGAAATCTGCCGCAAATGGGCCGCGGAACGCGTGCAGTGGGGCGCGCCGATTGGGCAGCATTCAGCCATCGCGGGCAAAGTCGCGGAGATGGCGGCGAACACTTTCGCGATGGAGGCGATCACGTTTTTGACCTCGGCGCTCGTCGACAAAAAAGCGGGCGACCTGCGGATCGAGACCGCGATGTGCAAAATGTGGTGCACGGAAATGACCTGGAAAATCGCCGACGACGCGATGCAAGTGCGAGGCGGCCGCGGCTACGAAACCGCGCAGTCACTTGCCGGCCGCGGCGAGGAGCCGATCGCGGTCGAGCGGTTCCTGCGCGACTGCCGCATCAACACCATCTTCGAAGGCTCGAGCGAGATCATGCGCCTCTTTATTGCGCGTGAAGCGCTTGATCCACACCTGAAAGTCGGCGGCGCGATCTTCAATACTACGTTGCCGATGGCGACGCGGATGAAAGCGATGTTCGGCTCCGGTTCGTTCTACTCACGCTGGTATCCGCGCCAGTACGCGAAAGGGAGCGCGGGCGATTTGAGTAAGTTGCACGCGGATCTCCGGCCCCACATGCAGTACGGTGCCGCGACGAGCAAGAAACTCGCGCGCGGTTTGTTCCATTCCATGATGCGCTTCGGTCCGAAGCTCGATCGCGAGCAGCTCCTGCTCTCGCGTTTCGTCGGCGTCGCGACCGAGCTTTTCGCGATGAGCGCGACCTGCTCTTACGCGCAGCATTTGATCAACAGCGGCAAACCAGCCACGGAGATCCTGTCGATCACCGATTACTTCTGTCGGTCGGCGCGGGCGCGGATCGACCATCAATTCGCGGGCACCTCGCAAAACGCGGATGCGAAGGGCTACGCGCTGACGCAGGACCTGATGGCGGGCAAGCACGAGCTTTTGCGGACAGGCATCGTGTAGGGAGATTGAATTTAGAACCGGGAAACCAGAAATTTCGGAAGGCATCGTTTATGGCTTTCTGGTTTTCAAATTCATCTCGGCTTAGGCGTTCCTTTTCTCGCGCCGGTTAACGATGGCGTTTGAAGAAAATACATTGCTGTTTGGCTCGGACCCGACGCCGCGGATCGTCGCGATCGAGATGGGCGATACCGGCACCGTGCACGTGTATCGCCGCGAGCCCGATGGCAGCACCGTCGTCGACGTGGAGCCGTTTCAGGCGTTCGTCTGGTGCGACGGGGACGTCACCGATCTCGGGTTGGAAAATGCCGAGAAGCTCGCCGGTGATTTGAAGTTCAACTGGCTCGTCACGGTCGGGAGCTGGAAAGAATTGATCGCGCTGCGCAACGGCTTGAAGCAGGCCGGCCGCACCTTCTTCGCGCTCAGCGATCCGGTGCAGCATTACCTTACCGCGACCGGTCGCACGCTCTTTAAAGGCATGGCGATGGAGGAGGTCAAACGCCTGCAATTGGAAGTGATTTCGCTCAACGGGGAAGGCGATCTTGCGCAGGCGTCGCAGGAGCACATCGCCAGCATTGCTGTGGCCGATAACTCCGGCTGGGAAGAGCTGATCCTGGTTGATCCCGCGAATGCCGATGAGTCCGAGCATGCGGCGATAAAGCGGCTGACCACGTTGATCAAAGAGCGGGATCCTGATGTGATCGAGGGTCACGACCTGTTCCGTTTCGATCTGCCGTATCTCGTCGCTCGCGCGCGCAAGGCGAAGACGAAGCTGGATTGGGGACGCAGCGGCGGTTTCCTGCGTTCGCGTCCTTCGCGCCTGCAAATCGCGGAGAAGACGATCGACTATCCGAAGTTCGCCGTCGATGGGCGGCACTTCGTCGACACCTTCCTGCTCGCGCATTTTTACGATGTCGGGATGCGCTCGCTCAACGGCTTCGAGCGCATCGACGTCGCGCAACACTTCGGATTTTGTGAGAGCGCGGAATTCTCCTCGTTAGGCGGGAAGGAACTGCAGCGTGCTTACCTCGAGGGCGATGAGCGCTACAAAAAACGTGCGCTCTGTGCCGTGCGTGAGACACGTGCGGTCTCCGAGTTACTCAGCCCGAGCTATTTCATCCAGGCGCAGATTTTCCCCTACAACTACCAGGACGTCATCGTGCGCGGCAACGCCACCCGCATCAACGCGCTCTTCCTCCGCGAATACTTCCGCCAGCGCCACGGCATCCCCGAGATGCCGATGGCGGTCGGCTTTGAAGGCGGCTACGCCGCCATGTTCGCGACCGGCGTGATGCGCGACGTCTGGCATTGCGACATCGCCTCGCTCTACCCGTCGGTCATGCTGCAGTTCGATTGCTTTCCGGTCACTGACCAGCTCCAGATTTTCCGCCACCTGCTCACCGACCTCCGCACCTTCCGCCTCGAGGCGAAAGCGAGCATGCGCGCCGAGAAAGAGGTCGCGCGCCAGCGTCACTTCCACGCCCTCCAGAACACCTTCAAAATCCTGATCAACAGCTTCTACGGCTACCTCGGTTTTGCGCAGGGCCACTTCGCCGACTTCGACGCCGCCGCGCGCGTCACGCAGATCGGCCGCGACCTCCTGCAGAAGATGATCGACTGGCTCAACTCC
>JALYZW010000134.1 GCA_030945725.1 Verrucomicrobiota bacterium
CTACGCGACCGCAGCGGGAACTCTGACGGTGTTGAAAGAGATTTCATTTGCGCTGCCGACAGGCGCGACTTGTTCGATCCTCGGTCCGTCGGGGAGCGGGAAGACGACGCTGCTCGGCCTTTGCGCTGGATTGGATCGCCCGAGTTCCGGGACGGTCCTGCTCAATGGGATCGCGATCGGCGAGATTGGCGAGGACGAACGGGCCCGCATTCGCAACGAGCACGTCGGATTCGTGTTCCAGAATTTCCAGCTCATTCCCACACTGACCGCGCTCGAAAACGTGATGGTGCCGATGGAATTGCGAGGCGATCGCAGTGCGCGGCAGCTCGGAGTTGATTTGCTGGGACGCGTGGGACTCGGCGACCGCCAGGAGCATTATCCGGCGCAACTTTCCGGCGGCGAGCAGCAGCGAGTGGCTCTCGCCCGCGCCTTCATTAATCGTCCGAAAATCCTTTTCGCCGACGAACCCACCGGAAATCTCGATGCGGAAACGAGCGCGGCGGTGATCGAGATCATGCTCGAGATGAATCGAGGCGCGGGAACCGTGCTGGTGCTCGTGACGCACGATCCGGACGTCGCGGCGCTTACCGAACGGACGATCCGTTTGCGCAATGGCGCGGTCGTGGAGGGATGAGCTCCGGGTTCATCTGGAAGATGGCCTGGCGCGATAGCCGGTCGAGCCGGCGTCGGTTGCTTCTGTTTTCCGTTTCGATCACGCTCGGCATCGCGGCGCTCGTCGGCATCGGCTCGTTTCGCCACAGCTTGTCGCGCGCGATCGACGACCAGGCACGGACGCTGATTGGCGCCGATCTGATCGTCGAATCTTCACGACCGTTCAAGCCGGAGGAAGAAGCGTTCTTGCACTCGTTAGGTTCGCCGCAGGCGCGTGAGGTTCGGTTCACCACCATGGCGACGTTCCCGCAGAGCAACGGCACCCGCCTTGTGCACGTGCGCGCACTCGGCGGTGATTTCCCATTTTACGGCGCGATGGAAACCGCTCCCGCTGCGGCTGCGAACGAGTTTCGCGGTGGCGACCGCGCAGTAATCGAAGAGAGTCTCCTCTTCCAGTTTAAAGCGAAAGCGGGAGAGCCGATCAAGATCGGGGACAAAGAACTCACGATCGCCGGCGCGCTGAAAAAGATGCCCGGCGAAGCTTCCGCCGCAGGCTCCTTCGCGCCGCGAGTTTACATTCCCCTGCAGAATCTGGCGGAGACGAACCTGCTGAAGCCGGGGAGCATCGCGCACTACCGCAACTACGTGAAGTTTCCGCCCGGAGCCGATCCGGAAGCGCGCATCGCGAAGCTCGCCCCGCAGATTCAGCGGTTCGGCCTCGAGTTCGATTCGGTCGCGAAGCGAAAAAAGGACCTCGGTGCGGCATTGGAAAATCTCTACCGGTTCCTGAATCTGATCGGGTTCATCTCGCTCCTGCTCGGCGCAGTCGGAGTGGCCAGTGCGATCCACGCCCACCTCGAGCAGAAGCGGAAGACCGGCGCCATTCTGCGCTGCCTCGGCATGTCGGCCGCGGGAACGGTCGTCGTCTACCTGCTGCAGACGGCGGCCATGGGCTTGGCCGGCGGCCTGGCTGGCGCGGCTCTCGGGGTCGCGATGCAGCAGATTTTTCCGCGCCTCCTCCAGAGCTTCCTTCCGATGCCGATCTCGGCCGCGATCGCTTGGGACCCGATTCTGAGCGGCGTCTCGCTCGGGTTCGCGATCTGCATTCTCTTCGCCCTGCCTCCGTTGCTCCGCTTTCGGCACGTCACGCCCTTGCAGGTTCTGCGGGGCGATTCTGGAGCGGCGAACAATCCGCCGCGGCGCGATTTTCTTGTGATTCTGGTTTACGCAATCATCGCGGCGAGCGTGACCGCGTTTGCGATTTCACAAAGTGAAACGTGGCAGCGCGGACTCATTTTCGCGGCGGTGCTGGCGTTCGCGATTGGGATCTTCGCGATCGTCGCGAAACTGGTCATCGCGGCCGTGCGTCGATTCTTTCCGCGCGGTTGGAGTTTTGTTTGGCGACAAGGGCTCGCCAATCTTTACCGGCCGGCCAATCGCACGTTTTTGCTCACGCTTTGTCTCGGGCTGGGCACCTTTCTGTTGCTCAATCTGTATCTGACCCGGGAAGTTTTGCTCGCCCAGTTCCGGTCGATCGATCGCAACAATCAGCCGAACATTTTCCTGTTCGACATTCAACCGGACCAGACCGCGGAGGTCCGAGCGCTCGTAAAATCCTCGGGCCTGCCGGTGATTCAGGAAGCTGCGATCGTGACGATGCGGCTAAGCGAAATCAAAGGGCGGAAGACGAGCGACATTCTCGCTGATCC
>JALYZW010000184.1 GCA_030945725.1 Verrucomicrobiota bacterium
TTCCATTACTGACCGGTGCGTTGCCGATAGCGCTTCGACTGTTCCGGATCGACTTTCCGCATCCGCTTCAACAGCTCCTTCGTGTCCGGCCGCGATACGTCCGGCGCTTTCGGGCCCCCGTCATCTCCCTGCTTCGGACCCCACGGAGCGACTGGCTTTTGCGTGCGCTCAGGCATGGCGAAAACTTAAGGAGCCGCGGCCAAAAGGCAACTGGGCCGTGAGCGGATCCCGCGCGCGAACAGTTGCGTGCGGTCGTCCGACACTTGCTTGCCACCACGAGGGCGCGGTGGCAGGATGGCCGCGATGAAGTTGCTCGCGTTGGTTCTTCCCGTCTCGGCGTTCGCGCTCGCCCTCAGTTCGTCGGCCCAGTCTCCTGCGCCCGCGCCGTTCAACGAAAAGCCTGATGCGACTCAGCTGGAAACGCTCACCAAAAAAGTGGACGAAGAGAACATCAAGCTCGACGCGCTTTCGCAGCAGCTTCTGAAACTGGAGCAGCAAGTTTCCGCGATTCGCCCGGGCGTGATGATCGGAGAGCCGACGCCGCCGCCCTCCATGCCGACTGCGGCCGGGACGATGGGCGATCCCGCGAAATCCGCCGCGCCGGCGACCGGAAACAGCCATACCATTGCGAAGGGTGAGACGCTTACCTCGATCGCGAAAATGTACAAGGTGGGCGTCGAGGATCTGCAAAAATTTAACCACATCGAGAACGATCGAAAGCTGCAGGTCGGCCAGACGATCATGATTCCGGCCGGCGCCACGGTGCCCTCTGCGTCGCCGTCCGCTTCGCCCTCTCCATCGGCGCCCTAGCGATTCATGGACGGGGCGGCCGGGCAGAATTGGTATCTTCGCAAACACGACGACGAGACTGTTTTCGGCCCGCTAACCTTCGCGCAACTGGCCCGCTGGGCGTGGACGGCACGCGTCGCGCCACATGATTGGGTCTCAACCGATCAGTCGACGTGGATGAAAGCGCCGATGCTCGCCGAGCTTGGGATGGATTGGCTCGTCGAGGTGACGAGCGAGCGTTACTACGGACCGACCACGCTCGGCGCGATCCAGGAATTCGTTCGACTCGGCGAAATTCAAGAGCGGACCTCAGTGGTCAACACTTGCGACGCGACGCGCCATCACGTGCGCGAGTTGGAGATCACGCCCCTCGCGGGCGACGCTGAAGAAGCGAACAACCGCGCGCCAGCGGCGAGCGGAATGTCGATTGATCCGCAAGTGCGAATTCGTGAACTCGAACAGGCGCTGGACGAAGAGCGACGAAGCCTCGCGGAATCCGAAGCGCGTTGCCGAGAACTGGAAGCGCGCCTCGCTCAGCAGACGTCACTGTAACGGTGTGCGCCGATCACGCTGGCTCACCGGCGAGCGGCGCGAGATCGTCCACGACTCCCTCGACGAGCGGCTTTTCGACGAAACTTTGTTCGCAAAGGCGCGCGTACTTGCCCCCGAGATCGAGCAACTCGGCGTGCGTTCCGCGCTCGATGATCCGTCCGCGTTCCAGCACCAGGATCTGGTCAGCGCGCAAAATGGTGGAGAGCCGATGCGCGATGACGAAGCAGGTCCGATGCGACATCAGATGTTCGAGTGCTTCCTGGATCAGACGCTCCGTCGCGGTGTCTACGCTCGCGGTCGCTTCATCGAGAATCAAAACCGGCGGGTCTTTCAGTAACGCGCGCGCAATCGAGAGCCGCTGTTTTTCGCCAACGCTTAACTTTACGCCACGCTCCCCGACCAGGCTGCTCAGTCCTTTCGGCAGCCGATCGATGAAGGCCCGCGCGTTCGCCGCCGCGGCCGCGGCGAAGAGTTCTTCGTCGGTCGCCTCCGGTTTCCCCATCAGCAGGTTTTCGCGAATGGTGCCGTTAAAGAGAAAACTTTCCTGCGTGACCATGCCGACGGCTTCGCGCAGCGCGCGGATATCGAAGGAACGGATCGGCTTTCCATCCACTAGAATCTCGCCGGAACTGAGCTCGTAAAAGCGCGCGAGCAGATTCACGAGGGTCGATTTCCCTGCTCCGGTAGTGCCGACGAGGGCAACGGTCTGGCCCGGTTTCGCGTGAAGCGAAATGTGGCTCAAAGCCGGCAACCCTTCCCCGTAACTAAAGCTGACGTCGTCAAAACGAATATCGCCGGCGACCTTTGTCTTGGCACCCACGTCGCGGAGGCCGGGTTCAATCGGTTCATCCAGGATCTCGAAAACTCGCTCGCCCGCCGCCCGGCCCGCCTGCACGAGCTGGTTTAGTTGATGCAGTCTGGTGACCGGTTCGTAGAGAAAACGCGTCAGGGTGATGAAGGCGACGAGTTCGCCGATCTGCATCTGACCGCGCAAGACCGCCGATCCGCCAAAGCCGATCGACAGGACCAGGCCTAACGAGTTCAGAAAATCCATCGAAGGACTGTAGAGCGACCACGCGCGCATGATCCGCAAGGTGGCGAGTCGCAGCGTGTCGCTGGCGCGGTTGAAACGCGCGTGTTCCTGCTCCTCGCGCACAAAGGATTTGATCTGGCGAATCCCCGCGAGGTCGTCCAGCAGGAGCGCGTTCAACGCGGAGGCCGCACGGCGCTGCGGCCGGTAGCGTTTCGGTCCCGTGAGCGTGTACGCGATCGCACCGCCGAGCAGCAATGGAACCGGCGCGAGCGTGCACCAGGCGAGCATCGGGTTCAGATAAAACAGGGTCACCGCCACGATCACGACCTGCAGAATCGCGACCACTCCCTGCTCGATCCCGTCAATCAGCACACGCTCGACGGAGTTCACATCCTCGACCACACGCGTGATCAGGTCCCCCGTCGCACGGTTATCAAACCACCGCAGCGGGAGTAGCTCGATGTGCTGAAAGAGATCGCTTCGGAGATCGAAAATCACCCGCTGCTCGAAGCTATTGTTGAGCAGGATGCGCAGTCCGTTCAGCACGTCCTGCAGAAAAAACGCCGCGAGCGCAATGATCACGCACGGCACCAGTAAATCCGGCCGATGGCCGCGGATCACGTCGTCGATGATGAACTTCGTGACCGCCGGAAAAACCACGATCATCAACGTGCTCGCGACGGCGCAGGCCAACGTCCCGGCCGCCATCCACGGATAGCGTTTGATGTAGGCGAAGACTCTCCAGACGGTTCTCATGCGCGGATGGTTAAACTCAGCGCGCGCTCTGGTCAGTCAAGCCGGGCGCCCGTCATCCCGAGCGAAGTCGAGGGACCCCGCGGCAGGATCCATCGGTTGCGCCACGGGATTCCTCGACTTCGCTCGGAATGACGTCGGCTTCGCTCGTGCTCCTAATCGTGCGCGTCATCGCTTCCGCCCCCGCACGTCGCGCAGGAACGCGATTCGACTCACACGTGATCGCCGCCGTGCTGGTGTCGATCCTTGAAGGTCAACTCGGCGATTCCCGATTTGTCGAGCTCGCCCAACCCGGCGTCGATCATCGCCTCGTACTGCTCCTTCGTCGCGCGCGCGAGTGGCAGGTCGAGTTCCACCTCGTCGGCCAGTTGCAACGCGATGCCGCTATCTTTCGCGGCGTGCGCGGCGGAAAAGAAGACCGCGTGATCCCGGTTCTGCATGTCTTCGCCATCGGTCTGCAACACGCGTGAAGCGGCGCCGGTCTGCGCGAAAATCTCGCGCAACATGCTCAAGTCGAGACCGAGCGCGTCGCCCAGGCCGAGGCCTTCGGCGAGACCGGCCGTGTTGATATTCATCACCATGTTGACCAGCGCTTTGACCTTCGCCGCCTCGCCTGTTTTCCCAACAAAACGCAGGGAAGCACTGAGTTCTTTCAGCACCGGCTTCGCGCGTTTGAACACGGTTTCGCTGCCGCCGCACATCAGGTAAAGCGAACCTTCCCGCGCCTGCGTGATGCTCGAGGCCATGCATGCTTCCAGCGTTTCCGCGCCGGCCGCCTCCGCGAGGCGCTCGACTTCCAGATGCACGCTCGGCGAGATCGTGGCGCAGTTGATGAACAACTTGCCGCGCGCGTTGCTCAGCAGATGATCGTCGCCGGAGAAAATTTCCCGCATCGCCGCGGCGTCGCTCACGACGGTGAAAATCATATCGCTCTCCGCGGTGACATCGGACAAGTGCTGGCTCGCGGCGGCGCCCAGTTCGCTCGCCAGCGCGGTCGCAACCGCCCGCTCCCGATCGTAAACGGCCGTGACATGGAAGCCGCGTTCCTTCAATCGGCGCGCCATGTTCGCGCCCATCCGGCCTACGCCCACGAATCCGATGTTCATTAGATGTCGTTATCCCTTTCTGTCATGTCGAGCGAAGTCGAGACAGCCCGTGGCCATACCTCAAGCTTTCGCTGCGGGATTCCTCGACTTCGCTCGGAATGACAGCGCGAAGAACGGATTATCGCGCTTCTCTTTCGCGACGGTGGTGAGTGGGCCGTGGCCGGGACAGATGATCGTTTCGTCCGGCAGCGTTAAGATTTTCTCTAGATTATTCCGGATCGCATCGTCGTAGGAAACGTTGCCTCCGCCCATTGAACCCGCGAAAAGCGAATCGCCCACGACGGCGATCGGCTGCGCCAGACCGTTGACCAGAAAGGTCATGCCACCCGCGGAATGGCCGGACGTCAGACGGCTCTCAACTTGCAATCGACCAACGGTGAAATGTTGGCCCTCCGCGATTGCCTCCGCGCCTTCTGCGGTCTCGCGGCCAGAAAGGTAAACCGGCGCGCCGGTCGCTTTCGCCACCGCGCGTAGATCGGCCACGTGATCGGGATGCGCGTGGGTGAGCAGGATGAGTTTTACCGTCAGTTTATCGTCCGCGACGTGCCGCAGCATTTCAGTGGCGTCCGCACCCGTATCGAACACGACCGCTTCGCGCGACGATGGATCCCAGATGAGGTACGCGTTCACGGTCATGTCGCCGTAGCTCGTGTTGAACTGCGCCAGTCCCTCAATCGCCGGAAGCGAAACCGGATCCCATGATCCGTCGGCGAGCTTGCAAAGCCCAGCGCCGTCGAGTTGCAAGACCGGCGCGATCTTCATCAACGCTTCCGGCTTTATCGTGCCTTCACGAGCGGCGCGAATCAGGTCCGCCGTCATCCCGCTGCGTTCGGCCAGCTGACTATCCGAGATACCGAGACCGCGTTGCGCCTTCCCGATAATGTCGCCAACCGTGTCTTCGAGCGGGATAGGATTGTTCACGTTAGCGCTGGTTCTGTTTGTGCGGGTCGAAGCTCCTCGATCTTGCGTCGCGCGATTCTTTGCACATTCTCCGCAACATCTACGACGCTGACCGCGCGCCCGGTTTCTTTTTCCATCGATGTCATGGTCACATTCGCGATGCCGCATGGCACGATTTGATCGAAGGCCGAGAGATCGCCGCCCACATTCAGCGCGAAGCCGTGCATCGTGATCCACTGTCGAACACCGACGCCGATCGACGCAATCTTGCGCTCTTCGATCCACACGCCAGTGAGACCCGCCCGCGTCGTCCCGCGCAATCCATGAAGTGCGAGCGTCTCCACTAACAGCTCTTCGATCCAGCGCAGGTAACGATGCAAATCCTGTCCGCGCCGCCGGAGGTCGATGATCGGATATCCGACCAGCTGGCCCGGGCCATGATAGGTCGCCTGACCTCCGCGATTGATCGGAAATAATGGGTGCGGAAGATGCGCGGCG
>JALYZW010000192.1 GCA_030945725.1 Verrucomicrobiota bacterium
TCACGCGACGGCAGCGAATACGTCATCGAGCAGGTCGCTTCACCCGTGCGCGATGCGAAAAACGAAGTCGCGGGCGTGGTGCTGGTGTTTCGCGACATCACCGAACGCCAGCGGAATGAAGCCGAGCGCCGCAAAGCCGAAACGCTGGAGCAGCTCGGTCTGCTCGCCGGTGGAATCGCGCATGATTTCAACAACCTGCTTACCGCCATCATCGGCAACATCTCGCTCGCATCGCTCGTCCTGCCTCCGGGGGATGAGATGGCGACGCGTCTGAACGACGCGAAAAACGCTTCCATGCGCGCGCGCGATCTCGCGCAGCAACTCCTCACCTTTGCGCGCGGCGGAGCACCAATCAAGAAAACAGCCTCCATCGGGAAGCTCATCCAGGACACGGTCAGCTTCTCCCTCCGCGGCACGCACAGCCGCAGCGAGTTCGCATTCGGTCCCGAACTGTGGCCCGCCGAGATCGATGCCGGTCAGATCAGCCAGGTCGTGGCGAACCTCGTCGTCAATGCCGATCAGGCGATGCCAAATGGCGGGACGCTCTATGTCGCTTGCGATAACTTTTGTTACAACTCGACGACGGTCCCGCCGATCACCGACCTGCTGCCCGGCGATTACATTCGCATCACGATTCGAGATCAGGGAGTTGGCATTCCGGAAAATTGTTTGAAGCGGATTTTCGATCCGTATTTCACCACCAAGGCGAAGGGCAATGGCCTCGGACTCGCGACGACCTACTCGATCATTAAGAATCACAACGGCTTGATCACGGTCGAATCGCAGATGCATTTTGGTTCGACCTTCACCCTTTATCTACCGGCGCTGCGCCACCATGAGTTACCGGTCGAACAACCGCGGCCGGTCACGACCGAGGTCATCACGGGGAGCGGGCGCGTGCTGATCGTTGATGACGAAGAGGCGATTCGCGCCCTTGTCGAATTTACCCTCGAGCGTGTCGGCTACGAAGTGGCGCAGGCGGAAAGCGCGCTGGAAGGGATCAATCTCTACCAGCAAAGTCTCGACCGCGGGGAACGCTTCGATGCCGTGATTCTCGATCTCACTCTGCCGGGCGGAATGGGCGGCAAAGAAGCACTGAAGCGCCTGATCGAAATTGATCCCACGGTGACTGCGATTGTCTCGAGCGGCTACGCGATGGACGCGACGATGAGTCGCTACCAGGACTACGGTTTTCGCGGCGTGATCGCGAAACCGTACGAAGCATCGGAGCTCGGCAAGACCGTCCACGAAGTGATCGAAGCGAGCCGCGTGAACCTTGTGACGGACTTCGACGGTGGCCGTCTTGCGACCCGCGTCGCCTAGGTCCCCTACTCTTCCGAGCGCAATCGCGGAAGCAGCTGCGCCATGATGGCGGCGACCGATTCTTCCACCGTTTGCTGGTCGGTGCGGACGGAAATTTCCGGATCTTCCGGCGCTTCATACGGCGCGTCGATCCCGGTGAAATCGCGAATCTTGCCCGCGCGCGCTTTTTGGTAGAGCTGCTTCGGATCGCGGTCCTCACAAATCGAGAGCGGCGCGTCGACGAAGATTTCCACAAACTCTTGTTTCGCCTCCAAAGCGATTTCGCGTGCGCGTCGCCGATCCATTCGGTAAGGCGAGATAAAAGCAGTGATCACGACCGCGCCCGCGTCCGCCATCAGCTTGGCCACTTCGCCGACTCGGCGAATGTTTTCCACTCGGTCGTCGGGCGAAAACCCGAGATTTGAGTTCAAGCCGTGCCGGACGTTATCGCCGTCGAGGACGTAAGTGTGCATCCCGCGCCGGAATAATTCTGCCTCGAGCGCGCGCGCGATCGTGGATTTTCCGGCCCCGGATAATCCAGTCAGCCAGACGACCGCGCCGCGATGGCCATTTGTGAGCGCGCGCTGTTCGGCTGTGATCTTGCTCTCCGTCCACGTGATGTTCTGGCTCTTCACCGCCGCGCGATCGGTATAGATGCCGCCAAAAATGATCCCCCCGCCGCAGATCCGGCCGGATTCGATTAACACAAAGCGACCGAGATTCGGGATGCGATCGTGATTGTCCACCACGAGCGGCGCACGCGTCTGCAGCGTGATCCGCCCGACTTCGTTCCGCGCGACATCGCGCTCCCCTGCCGCGATCTCGAGCGTCGATGAATCCATCACTTGCTCCACCGCGACGACGAGGCACTTCATTTCCTGCGTGCCGAGCCGCAGCGTGTAACTCGATCCAACCTTTAACGGCGCTTCCGCGATCCAAAAGATCTCCGCGCGGATCCGGTTCGTCTCGATCGGCGTGTCGCTCGTGTGCGAACCAACATATCCGCGCTCGACGAAAATTTGTTCACGTAACGTGATGCCGATCGAGTCGCCGGCGATCGCTTCGCCGCGGCTCGGCGCTTTCCATTGTTCGATCGTCGCGACCAGCGCCCTTTTGTTCGCAGGCGAGAATACGATCTGGTCGCCCACCCTCAGCACACCGCTCTCCACCCGGCCGGCGATGATGCGGCGTTCATCGAAACGATAAACGTCCTGGACGGAGAACCGGAGCGGTTGGTTCTCCGCAATCGTGAAAGGTTGGAGGCGATCGAGCGCTTCAAGTAACATCGGGCCTGCATACCACGCCATCGCGTCCCCCTTGCTCGCGACGTTCTCCCCTTCCCTGGCCGAAGCCGGGATGAAGAACTGCGCGTCGAGGCCGAGGCTCGCGAGAAATTCGCGGTATTCCGCCTCGATCTCCGCAAAACGTGCGGCGGCATAATTGGCCAAATCCATCTTGTTAACCACCACCACGATCTGCCGCACGCCGAGCAAACGCAGCAGGTACGCGTGCCGCCGGCTTTGCTCGCGCACCCCTTCATTGGCCGCGATGACCAGGATCGCGGCATCGGCGTTCGCCGCGCCGGTGATCATGTTCTTCAGAAATTCTTTGTGGCCCGGAGCGTCAATGATCACGTACTGACGGATCGCCGTGCGAAACGGCATCTGCGTCGTATCGATCGTGATGTTTTGCGCTTGTTCCTCAAGCAACGCGTCCAACAAGAATGCGTATTCGAAATCCATCCGCTCCGCCGCGCAGGCTTCGCGGATCGCTTCCACCTTGCCTTCCGGCAGCGAATGCGTGTCATGGAGCACGCGGCCGATCAGCGTCGATTTGCCATGGTCGACGTGCCCGACGAAAACTATCTTCAGTCGCTGTGGTTCTTCGCTCACATGAACCCTCTCGCGCGCAGTTTCTGCATCGCGTTTCGCTCATGATGATCCTGCGCCCGGCCGGCTCGCTCGCTTGTCTTCGTTTCTTCCAGCTCGGCGATGATTTCATCGATCGTGGAGGCGCGGCTCGCGATCGACTTCGTGATCGGCATGCAGCCTAACGAGCGGTAGCGCTGCCCGTTTCGCGCAAAATACATCTGCGGAATCGGGATCTCTTCGCGCTGGAGGTAGCGCCAAATGTCGGTTTCGGTCCAGTCGAGCAGCGGCTGCACGCGGACGTGCTCGCCGGGTCCCGCACTAGTTGCGAATTGCCCCCAAAACTCCGGCGGCTGATCCTTGTATTCCCATTCGTACTGCGCATTCCGCGGCGAAAAATAGCGCTCTTTCGCGCGGGTCGGATCTTCATCGCGGCGGATGCCGGTGATGAGCGCGTCCCACTGATGCTGCGCGAGCGCCTGCTGCAGCGCGACGGTTTTCAGCTCGTGGGTCACCGTAACCGGATCGTGCGTCTCGTAGCCGATGCCGCGGCCGAGCGCCTCGTCGTTTTTCTTTACGATCAAAGTGAGCCCGTAATGTTCGGTCGCCCATTCGCGAAATTCGAGCATCTCGGGGAACTCATAAGTCGTGTCGATATGGAGAACCGGGAACGGCACCTTCCCGAAGAATGCCTTCGATGCGAGCCAGATCAGGACGTTCGAGTCCTTCCCCATCGACCAGGGCATCGCGATGTTTTTGAACGCGCGATAGGCCTCGCGAAAGATGAACACGCTCTGGCTCTCCAGGTGATCGAGGTGAGTTCGGGTGGAGGACATTTACGGCGCGTAAATCGAAGCCGCTCTATACAATTGTGCGGGGAGGCGTGCAATCATCCGGCCACCGCCGGATTTCCCTTGCGAGGCCATGCCCGAATCCTACCGTGGCGCATGACCGAAGTGCGTCCGGCCGCCTACGATTCAAAGATCGAAGGCAATGTCATTTTTACGCGGCTTGACGCGGCCATGAACTGGATGCGCAAGAATTCGCTCTGGCCCATGCCGATGGGTCTCGCATGTTGTGCAATCGAGTTGATGGCGACCGCCGCCTCGCGTTTCGATATCTCGCGGTTCGGCGCGGAAGTGATGCGCTTTTCGCCGAGGCAATGCGATGTCATGATCGTCGCCGGCACGGTGACCTACAAGATGGCGCTCGCCGTGAAACGGATCTACGAGCAAATGCCTGAGCCGAAATGGGTGATCGCAATGGGCGCGTGCGCATCAACCGGAGGAATGTATCGGTCGTACGCTGTGTTGCAGGGAATCGATCAGCTTCTCCCCGTGGACGTCTACATTTCCGGTTGCCCACCGCGGCCGGAAGCGCTGCTCGAAGGCTTAATGAAATTGCAGGAGAAAATCTCCGGCGAGCGTTCGTTTACCGACCAGAAGCGAGAGTTGCTGAAACAATACGACGGCGTCCTCGCATGACCGGCCCGGAGCTGCTCGCTTCCCTCGGGAAACTTTTCGGTCCGAAGATTCTCGCGAAAACCGAATTCCGCGGCGAGACCACATTCACCATCGCGTTCGCCGATCTGCGCGAAGTGGCGAAATTTTGCCGGGACGAATTGTCGTTCGATTATCTGGTCGACATCACGAGCGTCGATAATTTCGGCGATGATCCGCGCTTCGAAATTGCCTACGAACTTTACTCGATGACGCTGCATATCTACCTGCGTCTGAAGGTGAAAATTTCGGAGGACAACGCGGAGGCGCCCACGATTTCGGACATCTGGCCGACCGCGAATTGGCACGAGCGCGAGATCTTCGACATGATGGGCATCCGCTTCACCGACCATCCTGATTTGCGGCGGATTCTGATGTGGGATGGCTATCCATACTTCCCGTTGCGAAAGGAATTTCCGGTCGAAGGCTTGCCGAGCGACATGCCCGACGTGGCTTTTAGCGGCGCGGCGCCCATGGAAGGTGGCCCGTTCGTGACGCGCCCGAGCACGGCGACGACGAAGGATCGTGAGCCCCGGGCACGCAACCTTCCCGGCCGCGATTAGTCGTTAGGTCGAAGCGCGCCCTCGATCAACTTGCGGAACGTATCGGCCGCGGCTTGCCCGGTCTCGAGGACGTCGGCGTGATGTAAGTTCGCGCCGCCCAATCCGGCGGCCCAGTTCGTCAGGCACGAAAATCCCGCCAGCTCCAATCCAAGCGCGCGGGCCTGGATTGCTTCAAGCACCGTCGACATTCCGATGGCGTCGGCCCCGAGGAGCCGCAGCATCCTGACCTCCGCCGGCGTTTCATATTGGGGACCGAGCAAGCCCGCATAAACGCCATGATGCAGAGTGAGATTCAGAGATTGCGCGGCCGCATCGAATTCCCCCCGCCACTTGGAGGAGTACACTTCGGTTAAATCCACAAAGGCGGGCGCGCCGAGCAATGGTGTCGTGCCGGTGAGATTTAGATGATCGCTGATCGCCATCCACGATCCGGGCGAGAAGTCGGGATTCGCGGTGCCGGCTGCGTTGGTCAGGATGATTCGCTTCATGCCCGCTGCGGCGAGGACGCGAATGCCCGCAGTCGCAGCGCGCGCAGAGTGCCCTTCGTAGAGGTGGGCGCGACCTTGCGCGAAGATCACCCGTCGCCCCGCGACTTCGCTGAGAACGAAGCGACCCGCATGACCTTCCACCGTCGGCGCCGGAATTTCGCCAAACTCGCCGTACGCGATCTGCGCATCCGGCCCGTCGCCGGCGACGATGGAGCTCAGGCCGGAGCCGAGAACAATCGCGAGGCCCGCATCGTATTCGCGAAGGCGGCCGAGAGCGCGTTCGCTCACGCAGGCTAAGCCGCCGAGACGGGCGGGGCCGTATCCGGTTTTTTGGTCGCGGCCATCACGTCAGGACGCAGCGGATTCTCGCGGAGGGATGCCGTCTTCGTCTCCTGCTTCGGATAAGCGATTCGCGTGTGCATCATTGTCGCCAGGGTGAAGCGGAATCGTTCTCCGATCGTGTTCAGATCCGCCAGCGTGAGCGGACTTTCGTCCAGTTGCTTGTCCGCAATCCGCTGCCCGATCAAATCGTTGATCAGTTGTTCGATCTTCTGCGGGGTCGGCTTTTCCAGGCTGCGTGATGCGCTTTCGACCATGTCGGCGAGACTCACGATCGCGCTTTCCTTTGTCTGCGGCTTCGGTCCGCTGTAGCGGAACGTCTCTTCGCGCACGTCCGGGACGTCGTCCTCACGCATATTCATGATTTTGCCGCCGGCCCGCGCGTCGGCCTGCTGTTGCAACGCGCGTTTATAGAAATAGTAAACCAGAGACGTGCCGTGGTGTTCTTGAATGATGTCGATGATCCGCTGGTTTAGCTTATGTTTCAGCGCGAGGTCCACACCGTCCTTCACGTGCGCGATGATGATTAACGCACTCATCGTCGGCGCCAAATCGTCGTGCGGATTCCGCTCGAAGTTCATGTTCTCGGTGAAGTATTCCGGCTTCGCGAGCTTTCCGATGTCGTGGAAATAGGCGCACACGCGGCAAAGCGTAGCGTTCGCACCGATCGCTTCGGCGGCTGCTTCCGCGAGGTTGGCCACCACCAGGCTGTGATGATAGGTGCCGGGCGCTTCGATCGTCATGCGACGGAGCAGCGGATGATTCAGGTCCGACGCTTCCAGCCAGGAAATGTCAGTCGTGATTCGAAACAGGTGCTCAAGGATCGGTAGAATCCCTCCGACGATCGTTGCGGTCACGATGCCGTTCGCGATCGCAAACGCGCTCTGCAATCCGATCATCGACCAGTCGTTATTCCGCGGAGTGAAGAGATCGATCGACCCGATCAGGCCGAAGGTGAGCGAAAGAAGCCAGATCGCCAGTCCGACGCCGAACCCGGCCCGAATCAGCCTGCTTCGGCGCCGCACCTGCAGCGTCAACGTCACCGCGGTGAACCCGCTGATCAATCCGCAGACGAGCAGCGGCGCGTCGATCTTCCCAAACAAAACGCTGCTCCAAAGGCTGACGAAGACGGCCGCGTAAAGTCCGTGATTTCGCCCGAGCAAAACGCTGAGCACGAGCGGCGCGAAGGCATACGGCGCGATCAAACTGCCAGTCTCCGGCCGGAGAAAACTGACCGTCCCTCCGTTGCACAGAGACACGAGCAGCTTCGTGACCGCGAGCTGCAGAAAGATGATGCCGAAAACAAGCACGAGCCGCGAGCTGCGGAGGAACGTGGTCGGTTGATTGATCCAAAGTTGGGTCAGCGCGGTCACAAAAAAGAGCAGCCCGATCACGAAATTTTTTGTCGGCTCAGGCTGCTGGCCACTAAAAATGAGCGCGGCGAGGCCTGCCATAAAAGCGGCGAAGACAAGCGCTTTGACAGCGGATGAGTATTCGATTCGCTCGAGGAACTCGTTCGCCTCGCGCCGCCGCCGTGTCCTGCCGGAGGCGAGACCGCGTTTCACTAACCGGCTGCGTTTAATGAAATCGAACATGATTACTTCCGCGGTGGGACGCCGGCCGCGGGCGAGCGGTGTTGCTGATATGCGTTGATGATCGCGCGGACCAGCTCATGACGCACGACGTCACGTTCGTTAAAATAAATCATCCCGATCCCCGGAACAGTTTTCAAAGCCTGAAGCGCTTCGACCAGGCCCGAGCGTTTGTTGGTTGGCAAATCGATTTGCGTGACGTCGCCGGTCACGACGCATTTTGAGCCCTGTCCGATCCGTGTCAGCAACATGAACATTTGTTCCGTCGTCGTGTTCTGCGCTTCATCGAGGATGACGAATGCGTTACTCAAAGTTCGGCCGCGCATGTAGGCGAGCGGGGCCACCTCGATCGTCTGCCGGGCCATCGCTCGTTCGATTTCCTCCGGGTCCATCATGTCGCGGAGCGAGTCGTAGAGGGGCCGGAGGTACGGCGTGATTTTCTCCTGAAGATCGCCGGGCAGAAAGCCGAGCGCCTCCCCGGCTTCGACCGCCGGTCGCGTCAGCACGATCCGGCTGACCTGCTCTCGCTTCAGCGCCGCCACCGCCATCGCGACCGCGAGGTAGGTTTTGCCGGTTCCGGCCGGGCCGATTCCGAAAACGATGTCGTTCTTCGCAATCGCGTCGACGTAGTTCCGCTGGCCGATCGTTCGGGCGACGACCGGCGGTTTTCGCGAGGAGGTCGCTATCTTGACGTCGACGACGTCGTTCAAGTTGTCCGGCCGCGCCTCCGCGACGGAGTTCAGCGCGTAACTGAACTCGTGCTTGTGGATGTCGACGCCCTTTTGCCGCGCCTGTTCGAGTTGCTGAAAAACCTGTTCGGCGCGCTCGAGCTGGGCCGGTTCGCCCTCCAGTTTCACCCAGCCTTCGCGCGTAGTGACTTTCACGCCTAACGAATCTTCCAATGTTTTGAGCAACTTCAGGTCGTTCGCGTAGAGCGACTGCAAGGCGCGCGCGCTTTCAAACTGCAGAGTGCGCGTCTCGCTCATCTTCGCGGTCCGCCTATCGGGCGCCGATCATACCCGCCTCGGGAAGGGAGTGTCAAACTCGTCCGTCGCGCGCTTTTAGCGGAAACCGTAAACGAGCGCCCAATGCGTGCGTTCTTCCGGCGATTCCTCGATCGAGACGATAATAAAGTAGCTGCCGGTGTTTTTCGGGATAATATGCGCGGCGGCGAAGTGACCTTTCTGCCAGCTGTCGGGTTGCTCCACGATCTTGCCTTCCGCATCGTAAACGTGCACGGAGACTTTCGATTTTTCGATCTCGGTTCCGAGCCAAAACCAGTATTCGTTCCCCTTAAACAACTGCTGCCGGACCGCTTTCTTTTCGCCGATCCCGAGGTCTCCACCCCAATAATCCTCGCGCACTTGAAAGCCTTCCTTCACGTACGGCTCGGCCGCCTGAAGCGCAAAAGATTGCGCATCGTCGACGGACGCTCGCGCCACGCCCGCGCATAACAAACTAACGAGCAGTAACGAAAAAGGCGGGACGAGGCGTTTCACAAATCTCATTGGCCTTCCACCGCCGCTTTCCCGACGATCGCGTCATCAAGCCGCGTGGTGATCTCGTTCACCCGTTTCACCGCCGGTGCGGCGATCTTTGCTTCACCCACGTCGATCAGCGGCCGCACTTCGACGAGCGCGCTCTGGATATCGGTCAGCAGTTTCAAATTGTATTCCGGCATCCCTTGAATGCGCGTTTGGAAATAGTTCAGGAGATCCGGCTGGTGCAACAACTCCGCGCCTTCGTCGGAGTAACGTTTTGTGACGACCGCCGTGAGCACTTCGGTACCGCGGAGCCAGCCACCAAGACTGACGAGCTGGGAAAGCTTCTGGTCATGCATTTCGTTCATGGCCTGCTGCACACTGTTTTGCGTCCGATCCAGTTCTTGTCGCACGCCGTTCCAATTGCGGTGGTCCGCAGCCTCCGTGATCGCCTTCGCATGAGGCGTAATCGAGTTCCCCACCCCGATGCCTTTCGCCAGGCCAAGCACCCGTTGCCCAATTTCCTTCACGGTCGGCGCGTCTTCCGCTTGGACCGCGATAAACCCGTCCGCGATCACGGCGCCGAGCAAAAGCGCAATCCGCGGCCGTTCCTTGAAGTTGCTTCCCTTTTCATTGCGGACGTACTCGCGCCAGTTTACCCCGCCGAGTTTATTGAGCGCGCCGAAGACTTCATTCGGCAACGGGACAACGACATCATCGACTTTTTTCGAGAGTTGTTTCACGTCGATTCGCCTGGGCGCTTCCACCGCGGACGCGCTCAAGGCGCAAACCACTACCAAGGCGAAAATAGATTTCGGGAACGGTGCGAATGGATTCATCGGGGAGCTTCGACTGTTGATTTCGCCTTCGTATTCAGGAATTAATGATAAGTCTAAGCAGAAGTCCGCGCCGCACAAATTTCACCGACCCAAGCATTTTGACTCTGCTGAATCGCAGGAACCTCCCCACGCGGCGGCATCGCGCGAGATTTCTTTCCGCGTGCGGCGACGAACAATGAAGCCGGCTCGCTTTGAAGAAATCCTCGGCCGGGCGGGGACGAAACGGCTGCTCGTGATCGGCGATGTCATGCTGGACGAGTTCGTTTGGGGGAAAGTCGGGCGGATTTCGCCGGAAGCGCCGGTCCCGGTGGTCGAAGTCACCGGAGAAAGTTTCTATCCGGGCGGCGCGGCGAATGTCGCGCGCAATCTCCGGGTATTTGTCGAATCGGTCGGGGTCATCGGCATGATCGGGACCGATCGTGGCGGAGAGCAATTGCGGGAATTACTGCGAGACGAGGGGATCGAAACCGCCAAAGTCCTCGAGGATTCGGCTTTTCGCACCATCGTAAAAACGCGAATTATCGCGCGCCAACAACAAGTCGTGCGGGTGGACCGCGAGCAGCCCGCCGCCCCTTCCGCAGCGCAAATTCGGAATGTGGTCGACGCGGTCGCCGGGCGATTGCCGGAGATCGATGCCATCATTTTCGAAGATTACGGCAAAGGGTTCCTCGACGCGGATCTCGTTCGCCAGATTTCCGCCTGCGCTCGCGAAGCCGGGAAGATCGTCTGCGTCGACCCGAACCCGCGACATCCATTGGATTGGAAAAACGTGACCGCCGTGAAACCGAACCGGACCGAAGCGTTCCTCGCGGCCGGCATCGCCTGGCAAGATCCAGTCGAACCGGCGAATTCGGATCAAGCGCTTCGCCGAGTCGGGGCGGCGCTCCTCGAGAAATGGGATACGCGCCTCCTTTTGATCACGCTCGGCGAACAGGGCATGATGCTATTCCAGGCGGGCGATGAGCCGCATCACATCCCGACCGAGGCGCGCCAGGTCTTTGACGTTTCGGGCGCGGGGGACACCGCGATCGCGCTTTTCACGCTGGCGCTTTGCTGCGACGCGTCGCCCGTTGAGGCCGCCGAAATCGCAAATCACGCGAGCGCGGTCGTCGTCGGCAAGCTCGGGACGGCGACCGCGTCTCCAGAGGAACTGCGCGAGAGTTTCGAGAATGACGGCGCCTAACGAGTTGAAGCGGGCAGTGTTTGTCGACCGGGATGGCACGGTGATGACGGACGTGAATTATTGTCGGCGCCCAGGCGATGTCGCCGTGTTCAACGGTGCAGGCGAAGCGCTGCGGCGCCTGAAACAGAATGGATTTAAAGTGATTGTCGTGACAAACCAGAGCGGCATCGGCCGCGGCTATTTCAGCGGCGAAGATTACCATGCAGTCCACGCGGAGTTCGTTCGCCAGGTCGGCGAGAACGTCATCGATGCCGCGTATTATTGTCCGGACTTGCCCGATGTCGGTTCCGTTCGCCGAAAGCCCGCGCCGGGGATGGTGCTCGAGGCGCAACGCGAACACGGGTTGGATCTGTCGCGTTCGTTTTTCGTGGGCGACAAGGCGATCGACGTGGAATGCGGGAGGGCAGCGGGAACGCGCACTATCTTAATAGAGGATGGCAGCGGCACGTCAGGAAGCTGCGCTCCGGACTGGGTGGCGCGTGATCTGCAGCAGGCGACCGACCTTATCCTCGAGCATGCGGATGATTAAGGCCGTCGGAATCATCCCCGCGCGTTGGGGATCGACCCGGTTTCCGGGCAAGCCGCTTTACTCGATCGCCGGCAAACCACTACTGCAGCACGTTTGGGAAACAGCGCGGCGCGCGAAAAAACTGGAGACAGTCATCATTGCCACCGACGACATGCGGATCGCGGAAGCGGCGTTCGAG
>JALYZW010000198.1 GCA_030945725.1 Verrucomicrobiota bacterium
TTGTATTCGGGATTGTAGGGGCAAACTCTCCTGTAGGATCCGTGCCAATATAGTTTCCCAGCACCTGGTTACCAATGCCGCCCGAAAAGGCGAGAGCGACGAACGAAAACCGGTTAATCACCAGACCCTTTACGGTATTGCCGCCGGCCGTGAATCGCAGCGCAAAGATCTTGCTGCCGTTTTGGGGAAGATTCGCGCCGCTCAGCTCGATCTTCAGCACCGCGTTCAGCCCTTTGTCGACCCCATTCGTACTCGGCGCCGCGCCCGGCTGAGAATAGCCGTCGATGGTAACCGCTTCCGTGATGTCGGGCAGAACGGTCAAAGGAGCGATCGTTTGCACTCCGCTTCCCGGAATGTTGAAATTAATCAGGTCCGCTGTCCCCACCGAAGCATTCGCGTCGGTGATGGCCTGACGCAGCCGACCCGGGCCCGCTGTCGTTTGTATTCGTGACGACAAACGTCAGCGCTCCAGAGGTGGAAATACTGAAAGAGAGCAACGCTGCGGCAAGGGCGGCTAATCTCATGGCCGGCCATGTTGTCAGGTTGCGCGGCCAACGACGAGAATATTCGTTAGGCCAGCGCAGCTCGCAGGGAATCAGCTAGTGAGCGCCTGCTGGTGCGGGAGCCACGCCGGCCGGCTCGGGCGCGCTTGCTTCGTGATGCGTATGCCCGCTGCGGAGGAATGGCACGCGGTCGAGGACGCGCTCTTGGAACCACTCAAGTGCGAGGTAGATCACCGGCGTGATGTAAAGGGTAATTAGCTGCGAGAAGACAAGCCCGCCTACGATGACGAGACCTAGCGGACGCCGCGATGAACCATCGGCACCGTAGCCGAGAGCGAGCGGGACCGCGCCCATCAACGAAGCGAGCGTGGTCATGATGATGGGGCGGAACCGCTCGATGCTCGCTTCATGGATCGCGTGACGGCGATCGTAGCCTTCGTCCAGCCGGTGTAACGCAAAGTCAACGATCATGATGCCGTTCTTCTTCACGATACCCATGAGCAAGAACAAGCCGATGACGGAGTAAAGAGACAGGGTGGAGTTAAACAGCCACAGGGTAAGTAAACCTCCCACGACCGCAGGCACCAGCGCAGATAAGACAGTGATAGGATGGACATAGCTTTCGTAGAGAATGCCAAGGATCACATACATCACGAACACCGCCGCGAGGACGAGGAAAGGCAGTGCATCGAACAGCTGCTTGAGCACCAGTCCTTCGCCTTGCAGCTCGCCCTTTACCGTGGGAGGCAGGATCTCGGCGGCCGTCTTCTGGATGTAAGCCGTCACATCGCCGAGTGCCACGTCCGGCCGGGTATCGAACCCAAAAGTCACACTCGTGAATTGGTTGGTATGGTTGACCGACTGCAGTCCTAGCTTGGAAACGGTCTTGGTCACCGCGCGCACCGGCACCAGCCCACCGCCCGCGTCTGGCTTTACGTAAATCTGCCGCAAGTCATCCGGCGTCGCCCGATCACGGTCGTCCGCTTCGACGATAACCTGGTATTGGTCGTCGGCTTCTTTAATCAGGTAAACGTAATTTTGCGAGTAGGCCGCGCGCAGTAGACTCTCCAGCTTCGCGGTCGAGACGCCGTAAATACTGGCGCGATCACGGTCGATGTTAATGACGAGGTTAGGTGTGTTTCGGAAAAGATCGGACCGCGGCGGGCTCGCGAAACCGGGATAATCTTTCAGCTTCTCGGTCAGCTTTTCCGCGGCGGCGTAGACTTCATCCGGGTTGATCCCGCTCAAGACATAGCTATAGCGGCCAAACGCGCTTCCGGTCGCGCCGAGGTTGATCTGCAGCACCGGTTGAGGATTGAGCGTCGGGAAAATCCCGGGGATTTCGCTGCACGCTTTCCGAATGTCGGTCGCGACGCTCTCGATCGCGGCGCGGTCTTTCGCGTCCTTTAAAAACAAGACGGTAAAGACGCCTGCCGCCGTCCCGGCGCGGCCGGCGATGGTGAAGTATCGATTGACCGCCGGGTTCGCCTGCAACACCGGATCGAGCTTGTTCTGCAGCTCTCGCTGTTGCTGCGGGGAAGCGCCTTCCTGGACAATGAACTGTCCGCGGATCACGCCGCTGTCGCCCGTCGGCAGGAGCGTAAATGGGAGCGCACTGAAGAAGAACCAGACCCCTACGATACAAAGCAGAATGATAGGCGCGGCGAGCCAGCCGTGATCGAGGAATTTATCGAGACTCCGTCCGTAAGCTTTGACGATTCGATCAAAGTAGCGGCCAACGAAACGCTCGGTCCAGGTGAGCGGATGACCGGGTCCGCGTTCGGCCAGGATGCGCGAACACATGAGCGGCGTCAGGGTGAGCGAAACGATACCGGACGCGAAAATCGCGACGATAATCGTGACCGCGAATTCGCGAAAAATCCGGCCGAGCAAGCCGGGCATGAAGACGAGCGGAATGAACACCGCGGCGAGGGACAGCGTCATCGAGAGAATGGTGAACGAAATCTCGCCGGCGCTGTTCAAGGTCGCCTGGTAGATCGACTCGCCGGCCTCGGCGCGGCGGACGACGTTCTCGAGAAAAACAATTGCATCGTCGACCAGGAACCCGATCGCGAGCGTCAACGCCATGAGGGTCAAATTGTTGATCGAATAATTTAACGTCCACATCGCGAGAAAGGTGATGAGGAGCGAGAGCGGCAATGCTACGACCGGGATCAGCGTGTCGGTCGCGCGACCGAGGAAGATAAAGATCACCATGATCACGAGCGCGAACGCGATCAGCAGCGTAACTTTCACGTCGGCGAGTGAGTGCGAAATCGTGGCCGAGCGATCGAAGACCGGAATGAGTTTGATCGAGCCCGGCAGCTCGGCCTGGAGCGTTGGCAAAAGCTGGCGGACCTCGCCTGCGACCGCGACCGCGTTCGCGCCCGCCTGCCGTGAAACCGCAAACACAATCGTAGATGCAGGCGGCGAATAACCGCGCGCAAAAAAGTGACGCGACATGCGTTCGTCCTGCACGCCGTTTACGACGTTTGCGATGTCGCGCAGGTAAACGGGCGAATTATCTTTGCCGCGCGCGATGACCAGATTGCGATACCCTTCGGCGTCCGCAATCTGTCCGTTCGGCCGCAAAACGAACGAGCGGGTTGCGCCGTCGAACTGTCCCGCGCCGGAGTACGACGTGCCCGCGCGGATCGCCGCCGACAGATCGTCAAAGGTGAGGTTCCGCGCGGCCAGCGCGGCGGGATCAACCTTGACGCGGATCGCGCCTTTCACGCCGAAGATCTGGACCTCGGAAACGCCGGGCAGAATGTTGATCCGCTGCTGGACCTGCGACGTGCCGTACTTATAGAGATCGCCGTCTGCGAGCGTGTCGCTGGTCAGCGCGATATACATGACCGGCTGATCGTTCGGGTTGGTTTTCGTAAACGTCGGCGGGCTTGGCAAGTCGCTCGGCAACTGGCCGGTCGCGCGCTGGATCGCAGACTGCACATCGGTCGCAGCGGAATCGATCCCTTTGCTCAGCGAAAACTGCAGCGTGATAACGGTGTTGCCCTGCGTGCTGGAACTGGTCGTCAGCTCCAGTCCGGGGATTTGGGTGAATTGTTTTTCGAGGGGCGTAGCGATCGTGTTCGCCATCGTTTCGGGATTCGCGCCGGGATAGGAAACATTGACGCGAATGACCGGATAATCGACCGACGGCAGATCGTTGACCGAGAGCTGATTGTAGGTCAGCACGCCGAAGACGACGATCGAGAGCGAAAGCAACATCGTCATGACCGGCCGTTTGATGAACGGCAGGGAAAGCCCGGACGAAAACTGGACCAGCTTTGCGGCGGGCGTATTTTTGGATTTTGCCGCGGCCTCCCTCGCCGGCATGCCTTTGCGGGACTCGCTTTCGCGCGCTGCGCTGATGCCCCGGCTTTGATCGCCGGTGCTGTCGCCGTCGTGGTTCGCCATGACTTACTTCGCGCTGTTGGCCGGACGCTCCTGCAGCGATCCCCCGCCCTTCCCGCCCACTTCTTTCGCGGTCACTTTCGCGCCGGGCGCGAGCTGGAGCTGCCCGCTTACCACGACTGTCTCGCCGGGCTGCACGCCTTCGGTGACAACGGTCTCGTCGCCCTGGCGCTGCCCGGATTTCACCTGCCGCAGGTCGAGCGTCGAGTCCGGTTTCACGACGAAAACGAACGGACCGTTCTGGCCGACCTGCACGGCGCTATTCGGAACCAGTTTTGCGCCTTTCAAAATCTCGAGGATCAGGCGCACTTTCACGAATTGCGAAGGCCAGAGCGCGCGATCGAGGTTCGGAGTGACGGCGCGCGCTTTGACCGTCCCGGAGCCGGGCTGCACCGCGCTATCGATGAACGATAACTCGCCCGAGCGCGGCGGCTGATCGTCGTCCTCGGCGTCAGTTAGAACTTCGAGCTTTTTCCCATTGAGATAGCGCCTAACGAGTGGTACGTCCGGCTCGGCGATCGCAAAGTCAGTGT
>JALYZW010000207.1 GCA_030945725.1 Verrucomicrobiota bacterium
AGCGTGCGCAAATGCGTTTGAAATTGATTCTTCGGCACGATGAAGAGGACGACGAACTTGACCGGCGCGTTATCGAGCGCGTCAAACTCAATCCCTTGCGACGAGCGGCCGAAGCAGGCGACGACTTCTTCGATTCGATCGGATGAGCAATGCGGAATCGCGATGCCGAAGCCGATCCCGGTGCTCATCGTTTCCTCGCGCTGCTTGAGCGATGCGAGAATGTCGTCACGATCGGCAGGCTTGATTCGACCGAGGCTAACCAGGAGATCGATCAATTCTACGATCGCGGCCCAACGCTCGGTCGCTTTCATCTCCGGGATGATTTGCTCAGCAGAGAGTAAGCTGGCTAAGGACATACATTCCCCGGTTAGGGAGCGAAACTCTATCGTCCCGCCCGAGTAAGACAAGCCGACAATTCCAGACGTTGGCCCGGGGGAAACAAGGCGCGAGGATCGTCACCGCGGATGACGCGCAGCGGAATCGGAGGACGCGTGGCGGGATCGATTGACTCCGCCATGGGGTGGGCAGGCGGCGAGCCGAGTGGGACCGTGGCGTCGATGTTGTGGTCAATTCCACCGTTGCCGGAATTTTCTCGTCACGTTTGCGCAAGACGCGCCCGGCGAGGATTTCGGTCAATCGTCGTAATCCTCGTCGCTGACGTGCTCCATCCATTCAACGGACGCGTGGCGTTAGCGGTGGGTTTCGCCACGAAGCAGACCGGACGCGTGGCATTAGCGATGGGTTTGGCCACGAAGCAGACGGGACGCGTGACATTAGCGATGGGTTTCGCCACGGGGTCCCTCGACTTCGCTCGGGATGACCGCGGGGTCGCGATAGTTTAGCTGGCGCGAGAGCAGCCAGCGCACACCGTACCACCTGAGTAAGACACGCCGAAAATTCGATGGATTACCGGCCCGTGAAACAAGACGGAGAGCCTTGTCATCCCGAGTGAAGCGCAGCGGAATCGAGGGACCCCGTCGCGTGACGATTGGCTCCAGCCGCGCGGTCGCACGCGGAGGGGGAGACCTGGACGCGTGGCCTTAGCGATAGGTCTCGCCACCGGCTCCCTCGACCTCGCTCGGGACGACGGGGGGCTCGCGATAGTTCAGCTGACGCGAGAGCAGCCAGCGCACGCCGAACATGTCGACGGTGGCCCGCACCGCGCGGTTGCCGAGACCGTATTTGCTCTGGCCGAATTTCCGTGGCCGGTGGTGGACGGGAATTTCGACGAGGCGAAAGCCGGCGCCTTTCACAAGCGCGGGGATGAAACGATGCATGCCCTTGAATGGGACGAGGGCACTGACGCATTCACGCTTCATCGCCTTGAGCGTGCAGCCGGTGTCGCGCACGCCATCACGTGTAAATCGGCTCCGCACGAAGTTCGCGACTCGGCTGGTGATGCGCTTGACCCGCGTGTCTTTGCGTTCCGCACGGTAACCGCAGACCAAATCGGCGCCGCGGTCGATCTGCGCGATAAGCCGCGGGATGTCGGCCGGATCGTTTTGGAGATCACCGTCGAGGAGCACGGCGATTCGGCCGCGCGCCGCGTGCAGGCCCGCGTACATCGCCGCGCTTTGGCCGGCATTCTTCTCGAATTGAATCACGCGGATGCGCGGATCAGGTAACACGCTCCTGACGGTCTCGTCCGTGGAGCCATCGTCGACGAAAATGATTTCGTAATCGAAAGCTGCGAGGGCGGAGGCGAGCTCGCGCTGCAGGATCGGGACGTTTTCCTCTTCATTATAAAGAGGCACGACGACCGAGACGGCGGGCGCGCCAGCCGGATCGCTCATAGCGGCAGCGTCCGGTAATTGCGGCAAAGATAGACGTCGAAGGCGCGGACCTGTTTCCCGAAACGCCGCACTTCGATCGTCGCGACGCGATCAGCGGATTGAAACGCCGCGCGAATATTGTGCGGCACGTCGAGCGCCTTTTGATTCGCGCTGACGAAGAGCGCGCTGCGGCCTTCGAATGGGTTTACTCCTTTTTGCTCGGTGTAAACTTCGCCGTTCGGTTGCGGTTCGCCCGCCGGGGCTTCCACGAATTCGTCGTAGCGCGGCCAGAATGAAAACTGGTTTTTGATATCCTGCGACTCTGGGATGTAGACGGGTGGATGGCCCGGGCCTTCCACGCGTTTGTGCCGGAAATAAAATGAGAGCTCGGAGGCGCGATCGCGTTCGTCGGCAATCACGAAGACCTTTTCACCGAGCTGCTTTTCGATGTCCGCGCGGACTTGTTCGATCGCCTGCGCGGAGCCGCGCCAGCCGCGCATTCGGTCTGCGGGGTCACGCCGCCAGAGATGAAAACCAGCCGTCCGCATCACGTCGCTATTGAGCGCGAAGATGCTGGTCAAAATGCCGAGCAAAAAAGCGGCCGCGAGCGCCGCGGAAAGCCAGCGATGGGACTCGATGCGATCGCGCCAATACGTGACCGCAAGGACGGAGAGGCTGATCACGGCGAGAGCGTCCCAGTTCGGCGCGGCGCTCTTGTTGATCGAAAGGAGCAGATAGAAAATGAAAATCGGCAGGCCAAACCACATCAGAAACAGGACTTTGAATTGTTGATGCACGCGCCGCCAACTGGCGATCACGGCCCAGGCGAGCCCGAGAAAAAGCAGCGGCGAATAGACACCGAAGTGTTGGAAGAGGAATTCGAACAGCTCGAGCGGATGCAGGCCAGGAGCGTCATCCAGGCTGCCGCGCGTGCGCAGATGCGTGAGCGTCGCCCAGGCGTGCTGCGAGTTCCAAACGATCGGCGGGATCGTGCAAAGAACGAATATCGCGACCAACAAATACAACCCGCGATGCCGGAATTCGCGGCGCAACCGCGGGGCCAAAGCGAGCACGAGGAGGATCGAAACCAACTCGAGCGCGTTCGTGTATTTGCAGAGAAAACCGAGCCCGATGAGCAAACCAGTGAGCGGCCAGAACCAGGAGAAGTTCGGGCTTCGCTCGGCCGCGAGCCAAAAGGTGAACATCGCCGCGGTCCAGAAAAAGACGGAAAGCGGATCGATCGTCATGACCAGATTCCCGATGTTAAAAATAGGCGTCACGTTCATCGCGAGCACGACCCAAAGGCCGGCCTCGGCGCTGTAAAGACGACGGCTGAAATAGAACAGGAGCAGACTCGTGGCCGCGCCCAGGATCGGACTCCAGAAACGCACCCCAAATTCGCTGTCGCCGAAAATCGCGGTGCTGGCCCGAATGGCGAACGCGACTCCGGGACCTTTGCTGAAATAGGCCGGCGCGAGCCGGTCGGACCACATCCAGTAATGCGCCTCGTCGAACGAGAGATCGGTCGTCCCAAGCAGCGCGAGCCGGATCGCGGTGAGCAGAATCACAAAAATCCAGACTGCGCGCGTCGTGCTCATGGCGTCGCAGCGTGATCGATTAAACTGGGATGACGCGCGTAAAATTGCGGAGCCCAACGGGGGCCGGCCCGCCGCCAGAGAAATTCCCAGAGCGCTACCAACAGGAACGTCTCACCCGCCGCCATGAAGACGGTCGCGACGACATCGGAAGGCCAGTGCGCCCCCAGATAGATCCGCGAATAACTGACTGAGCCGGCGACGATGAGATAGAGCCAACCCCAGCGCCGGAAGAAGAGCAGGCAAACGGCGGCGATCACGACATTATCGCTCACGTGCCCGGACGGGAACGACGGCCCGGATTTCGTATGGTCCGTCTCGTCCGAATACCGCACGGCGGTCGGCTTGAACAACGTCATAAACTCCGGTCGCGCTTTCGCCAGCACCACCATGCGGACGGGTTGCACTTGTTTTGGCCGGCGGCGATTGATGATCGATTTTAACGGACGGACGACGAAGGTGTCGGAAACGATCAGCGTCATCAGCACGCAGAAAACAAACGCGCGGCCCTTGAATCCGCAGAAGATTAGCGCATAAAGCACGAGCACGGCGAGGAGCGGCTTCCAGATCTCGATGTTGCTGATCGCAGCCATGAACAAGTCGAGCGCAGGGCTCGTCCATCGCTCGTTAATAAGATGAAAAAGGGCCTGATCCATTCCGCGGTTGCTCCTGCAAAAAGGGCGGGGCACGATACGGAGCATCGCGGCGTGAAACAAGCGCTTAAGCGGGGATGTGCGCTCGCTCTCGCCGCCTTGTTTTCCCCGGCTTTCGCCCATGCGGCCGCGCCTTCGGCGAAGGACATTCTTGCGTCCGTGCGAATGCAGCAGGCGCAACAGCAGATCGATCTGCAGGGACAACTCCGCGAGAACGAAAAGGTGGTCCCGTTCCACCTAACCCAGAGGGGGCCGGTGATTCGTTATGCGTTCGCGAATCCGGACGAAGCCTTGCAGCTGAGGCTCGGCGAAAACGATTCGCGGCTGGAGGAAGTCACACGCGACGGCGTCGAGAAAATCACGCCCGCCCAATGGGACCACAAAGTGCGCGGGACCGGGGTGACGTACGAAGATCTGTCGCTGAAATTCCTCTATTGGCCGAATGCGCAAGTGACCGGCGAAGAGTCGGTGCGGACGCGGGCATGTTGGAAGCTCGAGCTGCACGCGCCCTCGCGGCAATCGCAATATTCGAGCGTGTCGCTTTGGGTCGACAAAGGCAGCGGCGCGCTAATGCGACTCGAGGGCTACGATTGGAATGGACAGTTGGTGAAGCGATTCGAAGTGATCTCCGCGCAGAAAATCGAGGGGCGCTGGGTATTGAAGCAGATGCGGATCGAGCAGTTGCAACCCGGCGGCGGCAAAGTCCTGACTCGCACCTATCTCGAAATCAATAAATAGCCGCGGCGAGCGCGTTCCGACTTGGCGTGCGGCCATCGCTGAACTAGTATTTACGAAATGAACCGGTTTTCACTCCTGCTCCTGGCTTCGTCGGCCGCAATTTGCTCGTCCGTTTTTGCCGATAATCAGCCGCCCGTCGCCAATCAGGTCAGCGACTTTACCGCTTACGCCGGCGCACCTGCGCGCAATATCGATCTGCTCACTGCGTTCACCGATCCCGACGCGACGAGCGCGGTGCGCATGCAAACGATCCTCGGCAATATCGACGTGATCCTTTACGGCAAACAAACGCCGATCACGGTCGCGAATTTTCTGCGCTACGTGGACGAAGGCCGCTATTTCATCTACGACAAGACGCTGAACAAGGCCGCGCCGTCGGTGATTCATCGATCGGTCTACGATCCGGGATTAAAGCGGCCATTCGTGATCCAGGGGGGCGCCTACTTCGGGCTCGTCAGTCCGTCGGATAAAACCAGCTGGCAGAACTTCACCCTCGATAGCGTCGGCTTCACCTTACCTCCGATCGTAAACGAGGCCGGCGCCTTCTCGAACGTCACCGGAACAATCGCGATGGCGAGAGTCTCCGGCAACGAGGACAGCGCGACGAGCCAATGGTTTATTAACATGGGTGATAACAGCGGCGCGCCGTACTTCCTGGATACGGCGGAAGGCGGATACGCCGTGTTCGGCCGATTGGTGGGAAATTCGTTGAGCGTCGCGTACGCGATTAGCTCGCTGCCGCGGTACGATTTCTCGAGTTACGACCCCGCTCTCACGTCGATTCCGCTGCGTGACTACACGCCAGGCACGACGACGCCAAACCCGGTCAGCGTTCCGAAAAACCTCGTCACCATTTCGAGCATCGCGCGCCTTTCGCCGATGACCTTCACCGCATCGAGCAGCAACCCTGCTGTTGCGGACGTCACTTTGAGCGGCACGCAGCTTCTGGTGAACTCGAAGACGGTCGGCACCGCGCGCATCACCGTGACTGCGACTGACCTCGATGGCGCGGCCGTCACCCAGCAGTTCAACGTCACGGTCGTGCTCGCGCCGGGACATCTGGCGAATATCTCGACGCGTTTGCAGGTCGGGACGGATACGAACGTGCTCATCGCGGGCTTCATCGTACGCGGCGGCACGTCGAAACGTCTCGTGGTGCGCGGCATCGGGCCGTCGCTAACTTCATCCGGAATCACCGGCCCGCTCGCCGATCCGATTATTGAATTGCACGATCAGGCGAGCGACAAAATCATCGCCACAAATGACAACTGGCAGGACGCGGCCAATAGACAGGAGCTGACGGACGCGAACATCGCGCCGACCGCGAACGCGGAAGCCGCCATCCTGACAACTGTCCCGTCGAACGATAGCGGCGTCGCCTACACGGTGGTGCTGAAGGGCGTGAACAACACCACTGGCATCGGTGTGGTGGAAGTGTATGACCTCGACGCCGGCCCCGGTTCTTCGATTCTGAATATCTCTACGCGCGGCAGGGTGGAGCCCGATCCGAAGCAGCTCATCGGCGGCTTCATCGTGACTGGAACCGACGCGAAACGTTACCTGATTCGGTCGGCCGGACCCTCGCTCGCTCCTTACGGGATCAAAGATCCGCTGGCGGATCCAACGCTGGAGCTGCGGGACGGAAACGGTACGCTGAAAGACGCAAATGATGACTGGCAAAGCAGCCCGCAGGCGGCCCAAATCCAAGCCTCGGGCGCTGCGCCGACAAATCCGAAGGAACCCGCAGTGCTCGATCTTTTAGCGCCAGGCGTCTACACGGCGATCGTGCGCGGAGTGAATGGCGGCGTCGGGGTGGCGACGGTCGAGGTTTACCAGCAGCTATAGGAAAACCGAAACGGAAGACTGCCGGTTAGGCCGCTGCTGTCACGCGACGCCCGCCGATGCCTTGATGATCTGCGCGAAGCTGCGCGGATCGAGGCTCGCGCCGCCGACGAGCGCACCGTCGATATCCGGTTGGCTCATCAACGTGTCGGCGTTGTCGGGTTTGACGCTGCCGCCGTATTGGATCCGCACTTTGTCGGCCGTCGCGTCGTCCGATAGCTCGCGGAGCATTGCGCGAATGAAGGCGTGCGCCTCCTGCGCCTGCGCGGCGGACGCCGTTTTGCCGGTGCCAATCGCCCAGACCGGCTCGTAGGCAACGACTGTTTCCGCGAGTTCCTTGGGCGCAATCTCGGCCAGGCTCCCGCGCAATTGCTCACCGAGAATTTTTTCCACGTCGCCCGCTTCGCGCTGCGCGAGCGTTTCACCGACGCACACGATCGGACGCAGCAAGGCTTCGTGCGCGGCGTGCACTTTGCGGTTCACGATCTCGTCCGTTTCGCCAAAAAGCTGCCGGCGTTCGCTATGGCCAAGCACCACGTAGCGAACGAAAAATTCGCGGAGCATGGCCGGGCTGATCTCGCCGGTGAAGGCGCCGCTCCGCTCCCAATACATATTCTGCGCACCGACTTTTACATTTTGCGCGGCGGCCAGCGCGTCGGTCACCGCGGGAATGGAAGTGAAGGGCGGGATGATCACCACCTCGACGTCGGAGTCGTCGCCGAGCTCGAGCAGAAACGTCGAGATGAAGGTAGTCGCTTCACCCTGCGTCATGTTCATCTTCCAGTTCGCGGCAATGATTTTTTTACGCATAAATTCAGTCTACCCGGTCATCCCGAGCGCAGTCGAGAGCTGCCGCCGAACCCTGTCTGAGCGCAGATTGTAACCATTTTGTTGTAGGGCAAGCATTCCTGTTTGCCGCCCATTTTGGCGAGGCAACGAGGAATCGTTGCCACAATTGAGTCGATGATTTTTTGCGCATAAAATTCACTCCACCCGGGTCATCCCGAGCGCAGCCGAGGCACCCGCGGCACGACCCTCGATACTGTCCCGGGGTCCCTCGACTTCACTTCGTTCCGCTCGGGATGACGGCGAAGCAGGGACATGGGCATGACGCCAGCGCGCGTTCAGAACTGGAAGTAAATGAAGGGCGCGTATCTCGGTGGGATAAATAGAAGAACGAGCGCGGCGGTGCAACCGTAACCAGCGGCGAACAATGGTGCAGGGCCGCGCCGCCACCACCTTGAGAATGTCCCGCGGGCGTTCAGCCAATGGACGACGCCGAGGACTCCGATAACCGCGAACATCCATGCGCCGATCTGCTCCGCGCCGGCATTGCGGAAGAGGATGAAGCCGTTGCAAATCACGAGCGCACGTTTCAGGTCGATCGCGCGGAAGAAGATCCACGCGACGCACACCCAATACATCGTGAGCGGCCACGATAATCGCCGCGCCAGTTCCGCCAGGCGTGGCACGTTCCCGCGCACACGCGTCCACTCGCGATGCACCACCAGCGCGAGGCCGTGCAGCGTTCCCCAAAGCACGAAAGTCCACGCGCCGCCGTGCCAGAGGCCGCCCAGGATCATCGTGATCATGATGTTGCGATACACGAACGGTCGCGGTTCGCGATTTCCGCCGAGCGGAATGTAGAGGTAATCGCGCAGCCAGGTGGATAGACTGATGTGCCAGCGGTGCCAGAAATCGCTGATGTTCCGCGCGAAATACGGGAAGTTAAAATTGATCGTGAGCTCGTATCCGAGCAGCCGCGCGCACGCGATCGCCATGTCCGTGTAGCCGGAAAAATCGCAGTAGATTTGGACTGTGTAGCAAAGCACACCGACCCACGCGCTCGCCGCTGTGAAGTGTTCCGGCGCCGCAAAGTAGCGGTCTGAAATCGGGGCCACCGCGTCCGCGATGCACGCTTTCTTGACGAAGCCGCCCAGGAAAAGAACGAGCGCGCCGCGAACATCGACGTTCTCGAATTTTCGAGCTGACTGCAGTTGCGGGAGGAACAGGGCGGCGCGCACGATCGGGCCGGCGACCATTTGCGGGAAGAACCCGATGAAGCATGCGACATCGAGGAGGCTCTGGACCGCGCGCATCCGGCCGCGATAGACGTCGATCGTGTAACTCATCGAGTGAAAGGTGTAGAAGCTCACCCCGACCGGAATGATGATGTTCAGGGTGTGCAAGCTGGTTGGCAATCCCAGCCAGGCGAGCAACGCCGCGGCCGATCCAATGAAAAAATTGCAGTACTTGAAGACTGCAATCGTGCCGAGGTTTGCGGACAGGCTGAGGATGAGCCAGGCCCGGCGGGCTCGCGGAGTTTCCGTCCGCGCGAGCATCACGCCGACGACGTAATCGAGTGCGCTCGATCCCATGAGGAGAAAGAGGAACTTCCAATTCCACGCGGCGTAGAAGACGTAACTGCAAACGAGCAACCAAACTTTCCGCGACCGATTTTCGCGCAGCGACCAATAAACCGCGAAGACGATCGCGAAGAACCAAAAGAAGCGAAATTCGACGAACAGCATACGGCGGCAGCCTAACGAGCGGTGCGGACAAATTCCGTCGCGACGAGCCGGCTGAATTCATTCGCACCTTCCTGGCTGAGGTGCGCTTCGTCCGCGCGGATGGCGGCCGCATAAAGCTGCGGATACGCGTGCGCGTCGTTGAACGAGAGGAGCGGGCCGGGTGGCGGCGGGGACTGGCGGAACCGAAGCGGCGATTGCGTCACGACCGGCGTGACGAGGAAGACGGAATTCGCACCGAGAGCGTGAAATTTCGCCGCATATTCGCGGAAGGTTTTCTCCGCATACGGATCGATGAACCGGGGCCGCGCATTCGACGTCTCTCGCGCCAGCTTCTGCTCGTAGCGGGGAACTTGCGCCGGGGCCATCGGCGCGCGCGGCAGGCGGAAACCGTCCTGGCGCGGGCCGAGCTGCGCCTCGTCCGTAGCGGTTGGCCTAACGAGTAGTTCGGCCACGCGACCGACGTTGACGGACTCTTTCGCCCACAAGGAAAGATGCAACGCGACATTATGGTGCCGCAGGACCGTGCGGATCAGTTTTGCCGGCCAGCGGCCATTCCCTTTCGGGTCGATGATCCGGCGCAACGCGAGCGAGGTCCGGGGCCAGTCGTGCCAATAGGCGAGGCGACGTGTCCCGCGCATCCCCGGAGAGGGCTCGGACTGGATGTCTTCAAATTCAACAATCAAAGAACGGAGGTGCGTCGGCTTCAGCTTCAAGATCTCGTCGAAAAGAAAAAAATTTTCCGGCGGGTGCATGTCATCGATCGCGAAATTGAAGCTGCGCGTCGGTCGACCTAGTTCCCCCGTTACCCGGTCAAATATCGCAGGCTCGAGCTGATGTTGGATTCGGCTGGTACCGACGAACACGGTGTCGAATTCATCTTTGTGCGCGGCGAAAAAACGCAGCTTCGGCGTCACCTGTTCGATCACGGGGAATGGCAGGATGGCGTGCAGCCCCGCAGCCATTCCGGCAAGCGCCGCCAGCGCAGCGAAGACATTCAGCAGGCGGCGCAACATGACTAAACCTTGTCATCCCGAGCGAAGTCGGGGGACCCCGCGGCCGTACCGACGGTATCGTTACGGGGTCCCTCGACTTCACTTTGTTTCGCTCGGGATGACGGCGGGGAGAACGTCATCGTTCGTGGAGCGCCGCGGGCAGGACGTTTATTTGTTGGTCAGCGCCGCGACCCCGGGCAGCTCTTTCCCCTCGAGTAATTCAAGAGAAGCGCCGCCGCCGGTAGAGATGAACGTCATTTTGTCGGCCAGCCCCGCCTGCTTGACCGCGGTGACTGAGTCGCCGCCTCCGATGATGGTTGTGCCGCCTGAATCCGCCACCGCCTGTGCGATCGCATTAGTGCCGCGCGCGAAATCCGCAATCTCGAAAATCCCGAGCGGGCCGTTCCACAGAATCGTCTTCGCGGACTCGAGTTCCTGTTCGTAAAGCCTGATCGTTTCCGACCCGACATCGACCGCTTGCCAGCCTTCGTCGACGCCGTGTTCCGTCGACACTTTGCTGGTCTCATGCGTTTCGGCGCCGGCCCGTATTTCTTTCGTGATCACCGCGTCGACCGGGACGAGAAATTTGACGCCCTTTTGTTTCGCCAGCGTCACGATCTCGCGCGCGAGGTCGAGCTTGTCCGCCTCCACGCGACTGGCACCGACCGGAATTCCTTCCGCTTTCCAAAACGTATTCGCCATCGCGCCGCCGATCAGGATCGTGTCCGCTTTTTCGATCAGCGCTTTGATTACACCGATTTTGTCCGACACCTTCGAGCCGCCCATGATCACGACGAAGGGCTTCGCGGGTTTGTCGAGTTCGCCCGCGAGATAGCGGAGTTCCTTCTCCATCAAAAATCCCATCGCGGATTGCCCGACGAACTTCGCGATGCCCGCGGTGCTGGCGTGCGCACGATGCGCGGCGCCGAAGGCGTCGTTTACAAACACATCACCGAGCCTGGCGAGTTGCTCCGCGAATTGCGGGTCGTTGGTCTCTTCCTCTGCCTGGAAGCGGACGTTCTCGAGCAGCGTCACATCGCCTTCCTGCATGTGCGCAATGATCTCCTCGGGAATTGTTCCGACCGTATCATGACTGAAAGCGACCGGATGATTGATCAGCGTGTGCAGATGATCCGCGATCGGACGGAGCGACGATTTTTCGTCGCGCCGGCCTTTCGGACGACCGAAGTGCGCCATCAAAATCGTCTTCGCGCCGTGCTCGCGCAGGTACGTGATCGTGGGCAGCGACTCGCGAATCCGCGTGTCGTCGGTGATGTGAAAATGGTCTCCGTGTTCCTCGACAGGAACGTTGAAATCCACGCGGACGAGGACGCGTTTTCCGCGCACCTCGAGATCGCGAAGAGAAAGTTTACTCATGACACGCGTGTAGTTTTAGCGATCACTTTTTGTGTCATCCCGACCGGAGCGCAGCGAAGTGGAGGGATCCCGTGGCGGGAAGCAGTCGGTAAAAACACGGGGTCCCTCGACTTCGCTCGGGATGACGGGTGTGGACACGCGATTCGCTCCGCCGTTACTTGCCTAACAAGTCCAACATCTGTACGCAGCGATTGCTATAACCCCACTCGTTGTCGTACCAGCCGACGACTTTCACGAAGGTATCGCCGAGCGCCATCGTCAGTTTCGAATCGAAGATGCACGAATGCGGATTGCCCACGATGTCCTGAAGGACGAGCGGCTCATCGGAAAATTCGAGCACACCTTTGTAGCTGGCATCGCCCGCGGCAGCCTTGAATGCTGCGTTTACGTCATCCGCCGTCGCCTTGTTTTTCAAGAGCGCCGTAAAATCGGTGACCGAGCCGTCCGGGGTCGGGACGCGGAAGGCACCGCCGTTCAGTTTGCCCTTTAGCTCCGGGATCACTTCACCGATCGCTTTCGCGGCACCCGTGCTCGATGGCACGATGTTGACCGCTGCGGCACGCGCCCGCCGCAGGTCTTCGTGCGGCAAATCGAGGATGCGCTGGTCGTTCGTGTAGGAATGGATCGTGCTCATGAAGCCCAGCTCGATGCCGAATTTGTCGTTCAACACTTTCACCATCGGCGCGAGGCAATTGGTCGTGCAGCTGGCGTTCGAGACAATGTTGTCTTTCGCGCCGTCGTAGATGTTGTCGTTGATCCCGAGGCAAATCGTGACGTCGGGATTCTTGGCCGGCGCGCTGATCAGAACCTTGCGCGCGCCGCCCTTGAAATGCAGCTCGGCTTTATTCCGGTCGGTGAAAAAACCGGTCGACTCGAGGACGACTTCGACGCCGAGTTCCTTCCACGGCAGCGCGGCCGGATCGCGTTCTTTCATGATCCGGATTTTATGGCCGCGGACGATGATGTTCTGCTCGTCGTAGCCGATCTCGCCATCGAATTTTCCGTGCACCGAGTCCCACTTCAAGAGATGCGCGAGCGTGTGCGTGTCGGTCAGGTCATTGATCGCCCGGACGCGTTCGACTTCCTGCTGGGACATGGCACGCAGGACGTTGCGCCCGATGCGACCGAAGCCGTTGATGCCGTAGTTTGCCATAGAAATAGTGATCGAGTTGAAGTTGAGACAACCAGCGCGCGGACGGCCGGCGAAGGTTGGCATAACTAAGTCGCTGTGAGAAGAGAAGCAAACATCCAACAATCAACGTTCCGCGCCGGATGAAAGAGCCTGTCTGCCAACCTCGACATCGCAAGTTGGGGGTTGGACGTTTGCTATTGATCTGCGCGATGTTCTCGACGCACACGCCACGTGCACAGGGCGCGCGGCGCGATGTTTCCAAAGTGATGACCGTTCTTTGCCTCGGCGACAGCTTGACCGCGGGTTTCGGCCTGTCGCGGAGCCAGGCGTTCCCGGCTTTGCTTTCCGAGAAAATGCGCGGCTCGAGCTACCGCTGCGAAATCATCAACGCTGGATCAAGCGGAGATACGACGGCGGGTGGACTGCGCCGATTACCAAATCACCTCGATCGCCGAATCGACATTCTCCTGCTCGAGCTCGGCATTAATGACGCCTTCCGAGGCGTGCCGGTCGAGCAGATGCGCGCAAATCTGCAGGCGATCATCGACCAAACGCGCGCGCGCTGGCCAAACGCGGCGATCGTGATCGCCGGGATGCAGCTGCCGATCTTCGCGAACGATCCGTACCTGCTCGCCTTCGGCACCATGTACGCGGACCTCGCGGAAAAGAATCAAGCCGCGCTGATCCCGTTTTTGCTGCAAGGCGTGGGCGGCGATCCTACGCTGAATCAGCCGGACCGCGTTCACCCGAACGCCGCCGGCCAGAAAGTGCTCGCAGAAAATGTGTGGCGAGTGCTCGAACCGGTGATTCAAAAGGCGGCCACCGGAGCGTCCGCGCGCGTAAATTAATCGCAGATGGATCCCGCCGACCCGCATAACCTTCACGACACCGCCGATCGGCCGGTCATGGAAACGATCGAGATCGCCACCGAAGGCGAAGACTGCGACGAGTGCGTGCGGAAGTTGCGCGAGCCGCTAATGCAGATCCGCGGCGTGAGCGAGGTTCGAGTCGACACGAAACGTGAACGCGTCACGGTTAGTTTTGATGCGCGCAAAACGCACGCCCCGGACCTGCACGACGCGATCCTGCGCAGCGGCTACCAGCCAGGTCCGTAGTGCAGGCTGTCGGGGCTCGATCCTGGAGCGCACCGGCCTCCGGGGCAGGCTCGCGGAATGCTTTAGCAGAAGCTCGATGCAGACGACCGAGACCGCTTCCATCCCGCCAATGATAGCTGGCGATGCGGCGCTCTTCAGGCGCTGCACCGATTACATGACCCGGTGGTGGGCAAGGCACGCCTACATTGTGCCGAGTTTTCTTCTCACCGTACTGATCTGCGGGTGGTTCTGCACCTGGGGTAGCTGGCGGCTTTTCGAGCCGGAAGAATTTTGCCAATTCTACGACGCACAGGCGATCTCGATCCTCGACGGTCGACTGGACGTTCCGGTGACGGCAATAGGGACGGAGGCCTTCGTGTTTCGCGGCAAGACCTACGGCTATTTCGGGATCGGCCCCGCGCTTTTGCGCCTCCCGTTGGCCGTAGCTTTTGACGGAATGGACGGGCTCTGGAGCCGGCTCATGATGACGATCGCTTCGACCACGAACCTGGTCTGCGCGTACGGCATTCTCTGGTTGATCCGAGACGATCGCGGTCCACCAACGCGCCGCGAAAAAGTGCTTCATTCACTGTTCGTAATTTGTGCCGGCCTCGGCTCGACCAACATTTTTCTCGTGGCCCGCTCGTTCACCTTTCACGAGGCGATCATGTGGGCCGGCACTTTCGCGCTCCTCTTCACGTGGGTGACGCTGAAATATCTCGCGCGGCCAAGCGGCGCTCTTCT
This sequence comes from Verrucomicrobiota bacterium, assembly GCA_030945725.1. Taxonomy (GTDB): domain Bacteria; phylum Verrucomicrobiota; class Verrucomicrobiia; order Chthoniobacterales; family UBA10450; genus JALYZW01. The sequence continues at coordinate 14,471 of JALYZW010000207.1, forward strand.
CGGCGTCGCGGGCTGCTTCGCTTTCATGTCGTTCTCAAGCCGGCCCACCGTGGGCGCAGGGGCGTTGCTCGCTATGTGCGTCCTTCTGCTCGTCCTGCTTTGGCGGGCGGCGGGGCGACGGACCGGAGCCGGCTGGCTTTTTGAATTGCAATCGCCGAGTCGTCCGCTTCGACACGCGACGATCGCTGCCGTCACCGCGTTCGTCACTATCGGCGTCTACCTCGGCATGAATTACGGCAAGTTCCGCACTTTCACCGCCGTGCCGTTGCAGTACTACCATTACTACAAGTTGATGCCGGCCCGGATGCAGATCACCGGTGGCAAACAAATCCATCTCGAAAATATTCCGACTTCAGTCGCCACGTATTTTGGTTTTCGCGGCGTGCACTTGCAGCCGAGTTTTCCCTGGTTCGATCGCTCGCGCGACGCGACCTTTGTCGGATCGCCTGCGATCGACATGGTCGACGGCTTCTCGACCTTTCCCGTGAGCATGCCAGCGCTGACCTTGCTCGCGGTCCTCGGCGGATTCGCGGTGGTGCGAGGGCGGAGCGAAATCGAACGCCGGCTCCGTTTTCCCGTCGTCGCGCTTCTGATCGGCGGCAGTATTGTTCTCGCGACGGTGGCGCTTTGTGAGCGTTACCTGCACGATTTTTACCCCGCGCTGATCGTGCTCGCGGCCGTCGGGATTTGTCGGGTCGGCGCCGGGTCAACAGCGGGCTGGAAAATCGCGGGCCTTTCCGTGCTCGCGCTGATCAGCATCATTCTGAATTGTTCGTTCGCGCTCATTCATCAGCGTCTGACCGCGGGTGCGCCGCCAGAGAAGGTCGCGGAATTTCAGCGCTGGCAACGCACGATCGACAACGGACTGCAGAGCGTCCTCGGCGCTCGCGATTAGCTTCGCGACACCGCCGGTTGCTGCTGCGTGAGGCAATGAAAGGCGCCGAGGCCCCAGATTAATTCGCGGCAATCGATCGGCGTGACGCGGCGTGTGGGAAAGACATCACGCATGGTATTGATCGCGATCTCGTCATTGCGGTCGCCGTAAACGGGTAACAGGACGCAGTCGTTCGCGATGTAGAAATTCGCGTAGCTCGCGGGCAGGCGCAGGCCTTCGCGGTCCATCCGGCCCGGCATCGGCAGCGTGATAATTTCCAGCGGCTCGCCGCCGATCCGCATCTCGCGGAGGCGCGCGAAATTTTCCTGGAGCGGCTCGTAGTTCGCATCAACGGGATCGTCTTCGATCACCGCGATCACGCGCCGCTCATCCACGAAGCGCGCGAGATTATCGATGTGCCCATCGGTGTCGTCACCCTCCGTTCCGCGCGAGAGCCAGAGGATGTCGCGCACGCCAAAGAAATCGCGCAGCTTCCCCTCGATCGTTTCGCGTGACATGCCGGGATTGCGGTTCGGGTTCAACAGGCACGACTCGCTGGTAAGCAAGACTCCGATGCCGTTCACGTCGATCGAACCGCCTTCGAGAATCATCCCGCCCTGCCACACTCGCAGACCTAACGAGTCAGCGATCCGCGTCGGCACGACGTCATCAAGGTCGAACGGCGGATACTTTCCGCCCCACGCGTTGTGGCCCCAATCAACGATCGCGAGCTGTGGGTCGTCCTCGCGCGTCAGAAAGATCGGTCCGTGATCGCGGCACCACGGCTCGTTCGTCGGGATTTCGTAGTAAGTGATGCGGTCCGCGGAAAGACCATCAAGCACGGCTCGCGCTTCCGCTTCCTGTGCGCCGTTGCAGACGTTGATGCAAACCGGCTCAGACGCGATGAGCGCTTCCACCATCGCGCGAAAAGTCGGCATGACGCGGTCAAACGCGTCCGGAAAGCTGATCCCTTCGCGGCGCGGCCATGAGAGCCACGTCGCGGAGTGCAGCTCCCATTCGGCCGGCATGCGGTAGCCAAGACTGGCCGGGGTGGACTCGGAAAAATTTCGCATCGCATGGCACCATGACACAACGTGCCCGGCCGCGCCGCAAAGGGCGGAAAAGGAAACGCCGTCATCCCGAGCGACGCCGAGGGACCCCGTCGCCGTAGCGATTGCTCTGCCGCGCGACGGTCGAGGTCCTTTTGACTCGTCGCGAAACGTAGCTCGATCGATCGTAATGCCGCGGGGTCCCTCGACTTCGCTCGGGATGACGGCAGTTTTGCCGAGCTCTCCGCTTGGCGCCCTTCGCATCCATTCCGCGTGGATCCCGGCTAGCGGCAGAATTGCGGCGCCCGGCGCTGCTGCGCGGCGAGCAACGGCGGCAGGTCGAGCAACGCCGGCGAACTCGAGCGGTCGATGAAACGCGCCGCTTCCATTTTCAGGTCCATCCAACGTGCCCAATCGAGAGGAGGCGCGCCCACAATGTGTCGCAACAGACTGCGCCATTCCATGATCGCGCGTTCGATATCGCCAGAGCGAAGCGATTCGGTCGTGAGTTTGTAGCGCGAACCCGGATTCGCCACGAGCTCGCGCACGATTTCCGAGGCGCCCGATCCGTAATGGACCGGCACTCCCATCTCGAGATAACCCGGATAGTCGGCGCGCCCGTAAACGCGCTGGCAAAGGATGCCGAGACGGCCGCCAAAGAGCGCATCTTCACCGGCGAAGCGCGGTCCCGCGCGAATGTTCGCGAGGTCGAAAACGAGGTGATCGATCGGATAAGTTTCGTCTTCGAGCGCGGCGGCCACGGCAAGACCTTCGCCGGCTTGAAAGAACGAAAACACGGTCCCGCGCCGAGTCGGTTTTCCGTCAGGCGCGACGAGGCCGAGATCGCGCCAAGCAAAAGCAGGCGAGAGGTGAATCGGCACCGTGGCGTCGCGCTCACGCTGGTCGCAATCGCGGCAGACGACGGGCGTGGCATCGCGGATCTGCGGGTGCAGCAGCGCGCGATGGTGCGCATCGCGCCGCGCCGTCACCTTTAGCGCGGAGAAGTCGATCCGCGCGGAGATCGTGTCTCCGCGCGTGATGAGCTCGGAGAGTTCGCCGCCGTTCATGAATTCGCGGATGCGCGGCAGCACGTGATGTTCGAAATCGATGCGCGGAAGCTGCTTCGCGGTAGACCGCTGGGCCAATACTCCCGTCGCGCCTGGAGAACGTGCGCCAGGCTCGGCAGAGTCTCGCCCTTCCATCGCTGCGGCGGTTAGAATTTTTCGCAGCCATTTCACCGGCGCCAGATGTAGTTCGTCGATGATCGTAGCGAGCGGAATCTCGCGGCCGTAAATGCCGCGATCACGCAGCTTGCAAAGGTTACCGAAGCCACGGCCATCGAGCATTCGCGGAACCGAGAGGGCTGGAATCCAGCGACCATTCTCCTGCATCAGGAGTTCGCCTAACGAGACGTCTTCCGCTGCCGAAATCGGTTCCCATTCGTTCTCCGAGTTCAGCATCTCGGTCACCGGGCGACGGATAAATCGAGCGCGCTCGTCGTCCACCCAAAGGCCGCAGGGTCGCGCGCCCGTCGCGAGCGAGTGCTCCACGCCGAGCGGAACGCGTTGCGTGCTAAAAAGCGAATGGCTCAGCGCGACCGCGGCGGTGAATGGTTGCTCGCCGCGCTCGGCCGCACCGTTCATCACGCTGATTAAACTCGGCCAATCGAGTTGCGTGGCGCGCTTCAGCTGACGCGCCCGCGCGTCGGCGAGCCGCGGGAGATCCGGCATTGAAAGCACGTATCCGATTTCGTCCAGACCGCGCCGGCCGGCGCGCCCAAACATTTGCAGCAATTCGTCTGGCGCGACGTGCCGCTCGAAATTCCCGGCCATGTAGCGCGTGTCCGTAATCAAGACCGAGCGCATGGAAAAATTGATGCCGGCGGCGAGGCCCATCGTCGCGACCACGACATTGAGCTGGCCTGCTTTCGCGAGCGGCTCGATCAAACCCGCGCGCACGGCGTAGCTCAATCCGCTGTGATGATAGGCGACGCGACTCCGGAGTAACTTTGAGAGCCGTTTTCCCGCGAGCGCTTCCTGCTCGACCGAAAGCGCGAGCGGATCGCGGACCGAAAGGGCGGACGCGATTTCCTCCGCCATGCGTTCGCTCGCGCGGCGCCGTGGCGCAAAAACGAGGACCGGCGCGAGATCAGCCCGCAGCGCTTTGCCGATCATTCGCGGCCAGAAACTTTTCGTCTGCACAAACGCCGAATCCGAGAGGCCGCGCAGATCGACTTCCTCGAGCGGCACTGGCCTGGTGCTGTGTGAAATCAAAACCGGATCGCGCCCGATCCGCCGGAACCAGGCCGCGACGTCCTGCGGATTTTGCACGCTGCCGCTCAGCAAAAGCAGCTGCGTATGCGGTGGTGCCAGCGCGAGTGTCAGTTCGTAATGAACCCCACGCACGGGATCGCCGATCATCTGATATTCGTCGACCACGAGCAGCTTCGGCCCGTCCCGTCGCAGGAACCGCGCGCGCTGCGTCTCGAGTGTCGCGACCAACACCTTCGCCTCGGTGTTAAGGGCGAGATCGCCGGTCGCGATGCCCACATCCCAACCCCGCGCGCGCCATTCTGCGAGCTTGTCATTCGCGAGGGCGCGAGTCGGGACGGTAAAAATCGCCTGGCCTTTGAGCGATGGATACAGCAGCTCGAAGATGTACGTCTTGCCCGAGCCGGTGGGCGCCTGCACGATCACGTCCCTGCCTTGCCGCAGCGCGAGTACGGCCTCCTGCTGCCAGAGATCCGGCACGATCAGGTTGACCTCCAGCCCCTTCAACACGCGGGGAACATCATTGCTCTCTGACCGCTTTCAATGGCGACCACTGGGGGAAGCCAGCGCCACTGCCCTCGACTAGCCGCTAGCAGTCTTCTTCCGCCCAAAGCCGATATTACTGGCAATCGTAAACGGTCGCCATAACATCCCTTCCACGTGAGCAAAAAGCCCCCGGCCGAAAAAGTGAAAGTCGCAACCGGCATCCCGGGCCTCGATGACATCCTGAAAGGCGGACTCCCGCAGCGCCGGCTTTATCTTTTGCAGGGCGCTCCCGGCGCGGGAAAAACGACCTTGGCGTTGCAGTTTCTGATCACCGGCGCGCGAGCCGGCGAAAAAGTCCTCTACATTAGCTTGTCCGAAACGCGCGACGAGGTGGAGGAGGTGGCCGCTTCGCACGGCTGGTCGCTCGACGGGATCGAAATCGTTGAGCTCTCCGCGATTGAGCAACAGCTTGCCGCCCAGTCCCAAAACACTTTATTTCACGCCTCGGAGATCGAATTGAACGAGACCACGCGCCTGCTTTTGGACGCCGTCGAGCGGATCAAGCCGACGCGGGTGGCCTTCGACTCCCTCTCTGAGCTGCGCCTGCTTTCACAAACCCCTCTGCGCTATCGCCGCCAGATTCTCTCTTTCAAACAATATCTCGCGGGTCGTCATTGCACGACGTTCCTGCTCGACGATCTCAGCGTCGACGGGATGGACAGCCACGTGCTGAGCCTGGCGCACGGCGTCATCGTGCTGGAGCAATTAGCGCCGGAATACGGGGCCGAACGGCGGCGCTTAAGCGTGCAAAAAGTTCGCGGGACGACTTACCGCGGAGGTTACCATGACTATGTAATCTCCACGGGAGGGATCGTGGCGTTTCCTCGGTTGATCGCCGCGGAGCATCACCGCAATTTCCCAAACGAAAATGTCACCAGCGGCGTCGCAGGCCTGGACGAACTGCTTGGGGGCGGATTGGCACGAGGGACCAGCACGTTATTTTCCGGTCCGCCGGGCTCCGGCAAATCCAGCCTCGGACTGACCTTTGCGGTCGCGGCGGCGAAGCGGGGAGAGAAGGTGGCCATTTACACCTTTGATGAAAGCCTGCCGATTTTGTTCGCGCGGGCGAAAGGACTGGGCCTCGCCTTGGAACCGCTGGTGGATGAGGGACTGATTTCCGTCCTTCAGGTCGATCCGGCCGAACTTTCTCCGGGGCAGCTGTCGTTCGAAATTCGGCGCGCAGTCGAGACCGGCGCCAAATTCATCTACATCGATAGCCTGAATGGCTACCTCCATTCGATGTCGGAAGAGCGGAACTTGAATCTGCAGCTACACGAGCTGCTTACCTACCTGAATCAACTCGGCATCGTGACCATGCTCGTAATCACGCCGCACGGGCTGCTCGGGAACATGCAAACGCCGATCGACGTCACCTATCTGGCCGACACGGTCATCGCCACGCGCTTCTTCGAGCATGAAGGCGCGGTCCACAAGGCGTTGTCCGTGATCAAGAAGCGGACCGGCTCCCATGAGAATACCATCCGGAAACTGACGATCAGCGCGTCTGGAATCTCGGTGGGACGTCCGCTAAAACATTTGCGAGGCGTTTTGGGAGGGGCTCCGGTTTCAGCCGGAGCGGGAGTTCTAGACGGGCCTGAGCAAGGCGCCCATGACGAAAAGTGACGCTCGGCCCGGCAGATTCCTGATCGTCGCGCCGCTGGGCAAAGACGCTTCTCTCGCCGCCGAACTCCTTCAGAAATCGGGACTGACAGCGAAGATTTGTCCCGACCTTCTGGCGGTCGCCCGGGAGCTCGGTGACGACACAAACAGCGTCGTCATTGCGGAGGAAGCGCTCGTCACGCCTCAGATTCCGGCGTTGCTCACAGCCCTCGAGCGGCAGCCGGCCTGGTCAGACATCCCGGTGATCATTCTGGCCAACACTGGCCACGGCGAGGAGGGCGGGATCAAAATCCTCCGGCTCTTCGGTCCGAAAGCGAACGTCACGCTCGTCGAGCGCCCACTGCGAGCGGTGACGCTCATCAGCACGCTCGAAGTCGCCCTGCGCGCGCGGACGCGGCAGCGCGAAGTCCGCGATCTCATCGCCCAACGCGAGAGCGCTTTTGCCAGCATCAGCGATGCCTTCACCGCGATCGATGCAGACTGGCGCTACACCTTCGTCAACGCCCGGGCGGCGGAATATGCCGGCCGGCCGCGCGAGGAAATGATCGGCCGCACGGTCTGGGAAGTTTACCCCGAAGCGCGGGAGAGCGATCTGCATCGGGCGGCGTTGCGCGCGAAGGAGACCCGGCAGCCGCAGATCTTCGAGAAATATTACGAACGCTGGCAATCGTGGCTGGAGACGCACGTTTATCCAGCCAGCGATGGCGGCGTGGTCGTCTTTCGCGCGAACGTCGATAAACGGAAAGAGGCGGCGGCCGAGCTCAGGGAAAAAGACGTTTTTGTCCGCCTGCTCCTCGATACCATCGCCGAGGGTTTTTACGGCGTCGACGGTGATGGGGTGACCACGATCTGCAATGCCGCCTTCCTGCGCATGCTCGGTTTCAATGAAGAAAGCGAGGTCATCGGGAAGAAGCTGCACGATGTGATTCACCACTCCCGCGCTGATGGTTCACCTTACCCGAAGGTCGAGTGCCATATCTATCGGACGGCGCAAACCGGTCAGCCCGCGCACGCGGATGATGAGCTCTTCTTTCGCATTGATGGCACCAGCTTTCCGGTCGAATACTGGGCGTTTCCGATCATGCGCGACGGCGAGCTGCGCGGCGCCGTGACCACCTTCATCGACATCACCGAGCGCCGGCAGGCGCAGATCGCGCTGCAACAGGCGAAGCAGGAAGCGGAAGAGGCGAACAACGCCAAAGATCAATTCCTCGCCATGCTCTCGCATGAACTACGGACGCCCCTCACGCCGGTCCTCATGACCATCGCGGCCTTGCAACAGCAGCCGCAGATCGCCGAAACTTTCCGCGAAGATCTCGATGTCCTGCAGCGGAACGTCGAACTCGAATCGAGACTGATCGACGATCTGCTCGATCTCACGCGCATTCGCCACGGTAAGCTCGAGCTGCATCGGGACGCCGTTGATGTCCACGCCGCGGTCGAACACGCGATCACAATTTCGGCGGGCGAGATTGCGGAAAAGCACCTGGAGATTGTGCGCGATCTGGGCGCGCGCGAGCACTATTGCTGGGGCGACGCGGCGCGCCTCCAGCAGGTCTTTTGGAATCTCTTGAAGAACTCGGTGAAATTCACGCCGCCGGGTGGCCAGATTAAAATTGAAACCAGGAACGACGATCCCCAGCAAATCATCGTCCGGATTTCCGACACCGGCATCGGCATTGCCCCCGAATTGATGCCGCGCATCTTTGACGCGTTCGAGCAGGGTGGCCGGGAAATGACGAGCCGCTTCGGCGGGCTCGGGCTCGGGCTCGCGATCTCGAGACGCGTGGTCAATCTTCACCAGGGAACGCTCGAGGCAGAAAGCGCCGGGGAAGATCGCGGCTCGACTTTCGTCGTCACTTTGAAGGCGATGGCGACTTCGTTGCTGGATCACTCTTCTGCCTACACGCCAGAACCCGCGTCGTCGACCGGTGCGATGCGCGTCCTGCTTGTCGAAGATCACGCAGATACAGCCGGCGTCCTCCGGCGAATGCTGACGCAGACCGGGTACACCGTCACTCACGCTTCGAATCTCGCCGAAGCTCGGCACGCCGCTGCGCAGGACGGGTTTGACCTGCTCATCAGCGATCTGGCGTTACCCGACGGCAGCGGGCTTGATTTGATGCGCGAGTTTCGCGATCTCTACCGTCCGATCGGCATCGCGTTGAGCGGCTTCGGGACCGTGGATGACGTCGCCGCGAGCATGGCGGCTGGATTCGCGGAGCACTTGACGAAGCCGGTGGAATGGCAACGCCTGCGGAACGCGATCAACCGCCTAACGAGTCATTTGGAGCCGCTCGCGACCGACCACTAGCCGCACCGCGGGGCGGTCCGGCGTGATCAATAGATCCCCGGCACGAGACGCTTCGTTCGCTCAATGTAGCGAAGATAGCGATCGCCCAGCGCGCTGGTCAGCGCGTGCTCCTCGACATTCATCCGGTGAATAAACGCCGCGAAGATCGGTCCTATCGTCGCGAGCAGCGCGGCCCAGTTCCCAAGTGAAAAGGCAAAACCGGCGAAGGCGAGCAGCACTCCCGTGTAGGACGGATGTCGGACGACGCGAAACGGACCACGCTCGACGAGTTCGTGATCCTTTGCGATCTGGACGTCGACCGTAAAGAAGCGGCCGAGGACGATGATCGCCCACCAACGGACGATCAAACCGAGCACGAAAAGAATGACGCCGGCAAACCGCCACGCGTACGCGTGCGGCAGGGCAGCCCCCGGCACTAGAAATACCATTGCGAGCCCCGCCGCGACGCTCGCGAGGATCACCAACCAAAGCACGCGCAACGTACTCCGATCCTGCCGCGCCCCATCGCCGCGAGAGCGCCGCGTCGCAGTCAGCAAGAGCTCGGAAAGCAGGAACGCAAATCCAAGATGCTGCGGTGTCGGAAGCCTCATCGTCGCGCCACAGAACCGCAGCTCAGACAAGACAAGGCGGTCCGCTTTTTCGCGCAAAGGCCGCGCCGCGAGTCCAACTCTTCTCCCGGGCTGGCTCGCACTTTATCTGACCGGCAGGTCGTAACGGCGTCGGATGCTGCAGCCAAGTGCCCCGAGGTCCGCGCCGTAGACGTGCAGTGAAACCGCGACGCCTTCGCCCTTGTTTGCCACCTGATGGATGTCGCCCGGCGGGACCAGTGCAGCGACCGATCCGGCGAAGTTCCTCGTCTGCTCCAAGGGCACGAGGTAGGCGTCGGTTTCCGCGCCCCTCAGTTGATAGGACGTCTCCGATTCCGTCCCTTTATAAACCCCGACTACGCACCACGAGACGTGGTCGTGAATCGGAGTCGTCTGGCCGGGTAGCCAGATCAGAGCCGCGATCGAAAAGCTGGCGTCGGGTTCGATGTGCAGGATTTGTTGCCGGTACTGCATCGGGTCCGGCTGTAGCTGTTCCAGTGTCAGCAGGCCATCGATCAAAAGGTACGGCTGCAGGAGAGCCGCGACCGCGCGGCTGATCTGGTTTGCGTCGTGTTCCGTTGCGACGATCTGCCGGACCTCGGCGATCAAGGTGGCTAATGGTTCGAGCGGCCCAGCCGTCGAGAGTGTGTCTATGACAATGTCTTCAGTCAGCATTGCGGTTAGTCGGGCACACTCGGCGGAGATCTCGTGGCTGAACGCGCCATGTTACGAGA